>CALDTK010000142.1 GCA_937924035.1 uncultured Saprospiraceae bacterium
ACCAAACTCTTCGGACCTAGCACAACTTCTACCACCTTGCCCGCACTTGGTGCAGTAACCGTACTCTCCATCTTCATGGCTTCTAGCACGAAGAGTGGATCGCCGGCTGCAACCTTGTCACCTGCTTTGACCATGACTCTCGAAACAGCGCCTTGTAATGGAGCACCAATCTGCCCCGTTCCTTGAGCGACACGATTTCGAACTACAGTAATGTTGGCATTCTGATCAATTGCAGCTTCTGTTCGTGTCTGACCGTTAAGCTTAAACAGTACAAGCACCTCACCTGAGGCACTTGGCACCGTACGACTCAAATACTTCACGTTGATGGTCTTCCCTTTTTCGAGCTCAACTTCAACCTCTTCATTCGGCTCCAAGCCATAAAAGAATGCTGGTGTTGGAATTGGGGCAACGTTGCTATACGTCTCGTGGAAAGCTTTGTAATCTTTGAATACTTGTGGATACAAGAGCGAGGACAAGAGCTGGGTACTCTTCGAGGGTTTGCCGACGATCGGGTCAGCGCTAGGATAGGTTTTGGCGAAAGCCTTAGCTTCTGCTGCAAAATCAATCTTCTCTAATTTGGAATTCGGACGACCGCGATATGGTTTTTCGCCCTGCAATACAGCCTTCTGGAGTTTCTTCGGAAATCCCCCCATTGCTTGACCTAAATCTCCGCGCATTAATTGACGAATACTATCCGGCCAACTCAAGGTATTCTTCGGGTCGAGCATCTCCTCCTCGGTCAAATCATTGCTTGTCATGAAAAGAGCCAGGTCGCCAACTACTTTACTTGATGGCGTCACTTTCACTAGACGACCAAGCATTTCATCTGCCTTAGCGTAATTCTGCTTCACTTCTTCAAAACGGTGCTCAAGCCCCAATCCACGGGCCTGCGGACGTAAATTCGAATACTGGCCTCCAGGAATTTCAGTATCATAAATCTCAGCCGTACCACTTCTCAACTCTGTTTCAAATGGCAAGTAGGCCGTTCGCACAGACTCCCAATACTGGCTGTGACTATTGAGTGATTCAAGGTCGATTTTACGCTCGCGCTTCGTTTCTTGTAGCATTGCTACTACAGAATTAAAACTCGGTTGCGATGTTAAGCCAGACATCCCCGCTAAGGCGCAATCAATTACGTCAACTCCAACATTTACAGCTGACAAATAGGTCGCACTTTGAATGCTCGAAGTATCATGCGTATGTAGGTGAATTGGAAGATCTACCGCTTTGCGTAAGGCAGGAATCAGCAATTCAGCAGCTTTTGGCTTGAGTAAGCCAGCCATGTCTTTAATCGCCAACATGTGCGCTCCTGCATCCTCAAGTTGTCGAGCTAGATCGAGGTAATAATCAAGTGTATACTTTGTCTCTTCCGGATTGCTTAAATCACCTGTGTAACACAAACATGCTTCTGCAATCGCATGAGTTTCTTTACGTACAGTTTTGATCGCAGGCGTCATCGACTTCACCCAGTTGAGTGCATCAAAAATGCGGAATACGTCAATCCCTTCTTCGGCAGCTTTTACCGTAAATGCTGAAACGAGGTTGTCTGGATAAGCCTTGTACCCTACTCCATTGCTACCACGCAGTAACATCTGAAATGGGATACTCGGCATCGCCTTTCGCAAAAGACGTAAGCGCTCCCAAGGGTCTTCACGTAAAAAACGTAGACAGACATCGAACGTTGCTCCGCCCCACATTTCCAAACTGAATAGATCGGCGCCATGATCGCGGTCGTAGGCAGCAGCTATTTCGAGCATGTCGTAGGTCCGCATCCGCGTAGCCAACAAGCTTTGATGGGCATCTCTAAAGGTCGTGTCCGTATAGTGGATCGCCTTGCTTTTCTTAATTGTTTTGGCGAAAGCCTCCGCACCCAGCGAAAGTAGCTTTTGACGCTGCCCTTTCCCTCCACTGACAACTTTAGCTGCCGTTGGAACGATTGGCGTTCGCAAACGAGCGCGCACCTCAACGGCACTCACTTTTCCCTTCACAGTTTCATTCCCATTCACGATCGTATGCGCGAGGTACTTAAGCACCTTTGTTCCACGATCCTTGCGTACGGGCAAGTCAAACAGGTTGGGATGTTCGTTGAAATAGTCAACAGTATACTCACCCGAAAGAAAGTCAGGGTCGCGCAAGAGGTTGAGCAAGAAGTCAATATTGGTCTTGACTCCACGCACTCTAAATTCTCGAAGCGCACGATGCAACCGCTGTGCTGCACCTACCAAGGTTCGACCACTCGCTGTGACTTTGACGAGCAAGGAATCAAAGAACGGACTGATGACTGAACCTGGATACGCACTTCCCGCATCAAGACGAATACCGAATCCAGATGCAGATCGATAAGCTGTGAGTGTGCCGTAATCTGGCTTAAAATCGTTGGCAGGATCTTCTGTAGTGACACGACACTGAATAGCGCAACCATTCAATGGAATCTCTTCTTGACGTGCAATGCGAAGTTCCTTGTCGCTGAGTCGATAGCCCATGCAAATGAGCAACTGCGAGCGTACAATGTCGATCCCAGTAACTTCTTCGGTAATGGTATGCTCCACCTGAATGCGTGGATTCACCTCAATGAAAAAGATGTTGTAATCCTTATCGACGAGGAACTCAGCTGTACCAGCACAGGAGTAGCCCGATTCTTTACCCAAGCGAATCGCATAGTCGTACATCTTTTGCTTAACAAACTGAGGAAGCGTTAGGCAAGGCGCAACTTCAACAACCTTTTGGAAACGACGCTGAACGGAGCAATCTCGCTCATAAAGGTGAACCAGATTGCCGTGCGTGTCTCCAAGGAGTTGTACTTCGATATGCTTTGGACTCTCGACATAGCGCTCTAGAAAAACGCTACCGTCACCGAAGGCTCTTTCGGCTTCTGAGCTTGCTTCTTCAACGGCTTGTTTAAGCTGTTTTGGACTGTGAACTACCCGCATCCCACGGCCACCACCGCCACTTGCTGCTTTTACCATGATTGGATAGCCGATACGCTTAGCTTCTGTTTTAGCGACAGCGAAATCAGTAATCATTTCTTTCGAATCCTCGATAACTGGCACATCACACCGGCGAGCCAATTCCTTGGTCATTCGCTTATCGCCCATTTGCGCCATGGCTTCTGGGCTTGGGCCAATAAAAACGATGTCCTCTTCTCGACAACGGGTAGCGAGTTCTAAGCTTTCACTCAAAAATCCGTACCCAGGATGAATAGCTTGCGCACCACATTGCTTGGCACAAGCTATAATCGCTTCGATATCCAAATAAGGCTTCAAAGGCTCATCCGCAGCACCAATTTCGTAGCTTTCGTCTGCCTTGTAACGGTGCAAGGAATATCGATCCTCTCTTGTATAAATCGCTACGGTGCGCAACTCTAGTTCGGAAGCTGCACGCAACACTCGAATGGCGATTTCTCCTCTATTGGCGACGAGCACTTTCTGAAAGGGACGAGTAGGCATAAATGGTAGCTTATTTTCTGAGCAATCGAACAGCGACAAAGAAACGTTTGCGCTTCGACATTAACGAGTCGAGATACAAACGTTCACGATCTAAAAGAAGCAGAAAGCAGCGGAATGAGAATTGCCTTCGTTAGGAGAACGATGATTGTCCAACGCTACCTAAAATTGACGTCTTACCTCCTCTGGAGTGGATTGCTCTTCATGGCATCATGTGCTGACGATTCGTTGGTGGACTTTTCTGACCGCAACAACTCTGGCGAGCAGAATGCTGAATATGAGTTCTGTACAGATGAAGCTACTTTCGACAGCGATAAAGCACTGGCCGCAAGCGATTTAGTAGGAGAATACACCAAATCAAGTGAGCTTGTTTGTGGAGTGGCCGGTTGCGAAGAGGTCCCAACCGTGAACGTTCAGTTTGTCGGAACAATGCCTTCCTTTACACTGACTGAAGACGGTGAAATCTTAAATCCCGATGGAGCTTTTGAGGAGTTCGAATCATGGACACTACTTCCGCCTGACGACACGGAGTTGCCGAGTCGCTTGGAGTTGACGGATTTCGATGAAGTTGAGAACAACTTTCAAGTCACAATTTTAGAAGTTGGCCCTTGTCGCCTACGTTTAGAAAATAATCAAGGCTGGATAGAGTATGTACGCCTTGAAAAGCTGTAACTTTCGCTTGAAACAGGGGTATAACAACTAGTCCAATTAACCTGCATGATCCCCCTTTGGAATAGGCGGCTTGCGCTATCCATTTTCTTAGCTCTGTGGGCGTTGCTGTGCACCGCACAAGATCTTGGTGGACTACCTGGAAATCTAGATTGGAAAATTCTCAAATCGGCGCACGTCAACGTAATCGCAACTCCCGATGGAGAGGAGTTTGCACGGAGAACACTCTCGATTGACGAGGCTTTAATAAAGCTTCGTCCATTATCCCTTGGAGAAAACATCGCAGACATTGATGTCGTGATCCAGAATGAAACGGTTGTTCCGAATGGCTTTGTAGGTTTAGAGCCTTTTCGAAGCTTTCTCTATACTTCGCCGCCTCAACAACAAAGCTTGGTTGGTACATCTGACTGGGTGGATGAGCTCGCTATTCATGAGTATCGTCACGTTGAACAGTTTATAAATCTGCGAAGAGGAGGGACCAAACTTGCTTCTTGGATTTTCGGAGAAGGTGGTTGGAGTGCAGTCGCTGGGCTTACCACCCCCGATTGGTTTTTTGAAGGAGATGCGGTGGTTAGTGAGACCACCTTGACCTACGCAGGGCGTGGCCGCACCCCTGAGTTTACCGCATTGCAACGTGCCAATGCCCTTGCGGGAAAACAATTTTCCTATCAAAAAGCACGCAACGGAAGTTTCCGAGATCGAGTACCAGATCACTATCCTTTGGGATATGCAATGACGATGCATGGCTGGCTGAATAGTAAAAAATTGTGGCCTACTGTTGTTCGTAAAACAGGAAATGCATGGCCGCCACTCTACCCTTTTTCGCTTTCGCTAAAACAACAGACGGGACAGAATACGCGGGAATATTACAAGACTGTTTATGACAGTCTGGCCAACGTATGGCAAGCTGAATTGGCGGCAACTAAACTGACCCGCCACTATGCTTTACCTGGCCTGCTTGAGGATCTGGATGTATTTGCAAATCCACTTCCAGTCGGTACCTGGGTTAGAGAAACAGTACCTACCTACAAAGAAGCTGGTTCGGTCATTTATGGCGGCGCTTACCAACTGGATAGCAATGATATCGTTGCCGAACGAAGAAGTCAGGTCAACATTAGAGAATTGGTTGTGGTCTCTCCAACAGGTGAGGTCAAACCCTTGGCTGGCTTAGGGACAACCATTGATGGGTCCATGCATGCCGCTGGCGGAAAGGTCGTCTGGACTCAACTACGCAATCATCCACGCAGGCCTAATCAGAGCTATGCGGTTATTATGCGTATGGACTTGGTAACGGGTAACAAACAACAGATTACTAAACGAACACGCTATTACAACCCAGGTCTTAATTCGGATGGTTCGAGAGTGGTCGTTGTCGAAAAAATCCCGAATGAACCTGCACGCTTAAAAGTCATTTTCTCTGGAGCAGGGTCTGTTGCTCAAAAGGTTGAAGAACCGATCAAACAACCGTTTGATTTGATTATTGGTCCGCGATTCACCACGGATGATCAGGCCATCGTTGCCGTTGCAAAGCAAAAAGACGCTGTCTCGCTTTGGAGGTTTGATGTTCCGCTTTATGACTCTTTGCCTCAAACTAGAGAGCAACTCACTCCGTGGACAAGACACGTGATGGGTACTCCATATGTACACAAAGATCACGTTTACTTCTCGGCGAGTTACACGGGTATTGACAACATTTTCCGTGTTCCTGTTGACGGTCAAGGAACTATAGAGCAATTGACCAATGTGGCTGTCTCCGCAACGCAACCTTCTGTGAATGATGAGCGGTTGTATTTTATCGAAATCAATGCCTTGGGAAATCCTGTTTCTGTACTTCCGAGGTCACAGTGGCTCAAAGAACCTATTCAAATTGTCGAACCTGTTGATATGCCTCGCTATGCGCATCTAGAGTTTGACGGTGCTTCACAGGTGTTTAGAGAACGGTTTTTCACGAGAGAGCTTCCCAAAGGAAATGACGTACTAACTGCATCAATCAAGCAAAAGACCGTTACGAGCACCTCCACAAACGACCAATTTGCAGCTGAATACAAAGGAATATTGCGCGGTTTTAAATTCTACACGTTTCAACCGCAAGCAGATCAAAATGAAGTCTCAGGCACAATCTTCGGTGGCAACCTTTTAGGAGATCTGGATGCGCAAATCACCGTTGGTAGAAACCTAAATGAAGAACGAAATTTTGTGAGTGCAAGCGCAACCATTGCTCGTTCTTGGCCATGGGTAACGCCATCGTTTTCTACAGCTCGTAGAAACACCATTTACCTAGATGCTGATAGTGCGGTTTTTCGTCGCAGTCGCTTTTTAGAGTATCGAACCGGAGTTCGATTTGATGCTCCCTTTCGACAAGATTATGGAGAGTATAATGTACAGTTTAGACCTTTTGCTGGAGCCGAGTATTTGTACTTCACAAGCAATCGAAGTGAACGGCCAGGTGCTACTACAATTGGTGCAACAGACCTAGGCTTTCGTTTCACCCGTCTCAGACAGATTGCTCCTAAGCACATTTTACCACGAGGTGGCCAAATCCTTAATGTTCGCTTGAGAAGAAGCATTTATGGTGCTGCCGAACCTGCACAGCAATTCACTGCGACAGCAGGTTTGTTTTTGCCTGGTTTCAATCCAGTACATACCATCTATATACGCACCCATGCTCGCCTTGAGAAGGTGACCAATAACTATCAATTCGCTGATTTTTACTCGTATGCAAGAGGATATGGAAAAACTCCAAATAGCCTTGCACTAGGCATTTCCGCAGATTACTCTTTCCCCTTCGCCTATCCCGATGTTGGAGCACTAGGCTTGATTTATGTGCGCAGGTTGCGCGCCAATATTTGGGCGGATGCAACTCGTCTTCGCTTACCTGAGCAGTTCATCGACCGCGATGACATTTATGCAAGTGTAGGCCTTGACCTCACGATGGATGCGACTTTTTTCAATGTCGAGAATCTCCCTGTTGGTGTGCGTTGTGCCTATAGACTTAGACGTGATGATTTTGGGATAAACACGGCTGGTTTTGTTACTCCGCAATTGTTGTTTCAGTTGCCGTTGTAGGGGGTGTGAAAGGTACTGTTGGATAATGATGATTTTTACTTATCCGTTGTTTGGGCATAATAAGTAGGTGTGTGACCAAAGATCAGCAGACACACTTAAATGAACAATATCGGATGTAGTTATTTCACTGGCTCCTTTAGCTTAGTGTACATTCACCCAATGCGCTTCATTCTTCTCTTCGTTCTTTTTTCTGTATCTGCAACACTTGTTTTGGCGCAAGCTGAACAAGATCGATTTTCCAATCCGGCACTTAGAAAAACAGCTGACAGCCTTGCGCAGCATGCCATCCTTATCGATGGACATGTGGATCTTCCGTATCGATTAAAAGTCCAGAATTTCAGATACACCAAGGAATTTCTTGGTCTGCCACTCGAAAGTGAAGACGGGGATTTTGACCATAAACGCGCACGCCAAGGCGGACTTGATGCTCCGTTCATGTCCGTTTATATCCCAGCGAGCCTACAAGGGTCTCAAAAGTATGGTGGTGCAAGACTTGCGGATTCGCTCATTGACATGGTGACTGCTATCGCTGCTGAAAATGTTGAGTTTGCTATCGCAACCCACCCTGATTCTGTTCGGGCTCAATTTGCACGCGGCGTCATGAGTCTACCCATGGGGATGGAAAATGGTGCTCCGCTCGCCTACCCTGAAGATGTCGCTCATTTTGCCGAAAGGGGAATTCGGTACGTGACCTTGACTCACTCAAAGGATAATCACATCTGTGACTCGAGTTATGATACCACCCGAACGTGGGGAGGTTTAAGCCCTTATGGTAGTCTGATTCTTGAAGAATTGGTAGACAACAAAATCATGATTGACATCTCGCATGTAAGCGATTCTACCTTCTACCAAGTACTAAGAAGAGTTGATGTCCCGGTAATCGCAAGCCACTCCAGTTTGCGTCACTTTACACCAGGATTTGAACGAAACATGAACGATGAAATGGTCAAAGCTCTTGGCCAAAACGGTGGTGTTGTTATGATCAATTTTGGCAGTACGTTTTTGGATTCTGCGGTTGTTGCAAAGCGAAACTCCTTGCGATCAATCGTCACTGAAATTGTCGAAAAGCGAGGATATTCATGGGGCACTCCCGAAGCCGATGCCGTGATTGATAGTGTCACCAGTTCAAATACAGGAACGTTTGCCGATATCGAAATCGTAGCTGATCATATCGAGCGAGCGGTTCAACTTGCGGGTATCGACCACGTTGGTATCGGAAGTGATTACGACGGTGTTGGCGACTCCCTTCCCACTGGACTTAAAGATGTGAGCGATTACCCAAACCTTTGGTATGTGCTTCTGGAGCGAGGTTATACGCCGGAAGAAATAAAAAAAGTAATGGGAGAAAACCTACTTCGGGTTTGGTCGAGGGTAGAAAAGGGTTGATCGAAAACGTCAAATCCTAAATGTGAGGCATCCTATATTCAAGTAGCGGAGCTTTTCGTTCTGCTTGTATAACTGCTAGAACGATCATGAATAGACTCCTTACTACTTGTCTTGCGCTTCTTGTTTCACTTTGTCTTTTTGGGCAACAACACGCAGAAACTTCGATCATCACGTTTGGCTTAGATGAAGATCATCTTTCAGCTTCCGCCAAAACCCAACTTGCGGTAGTTTCGGAAGAAGCAACTTCTGCAGACGTATACCACGTTGAGCTTTATGGCCATACCGATCAGCAGGGTGATATTGCTTATAACGCAGATTTGGCGAGACGAAGAGCTACAGCAGTCTCACAAGCGTTGGTTGAATTGGGACTAGACGAGCAAAAGGTTAGTGTGGCTAGTTTTGGCGAAAGCAGACTACTCGCAAACGAAAATAATGAGGACGCATTTGCAAAGAACCGTCGCGTAGAACTTGTCTTACGCACCGAGCGCATTCAATCAAGTGATCGACTCTTTGAAGTTCTAGCTGCTTCAAGAACGTATCGTGATGTTGTGAGCAATGATGTAGAAAATCAGATCGTAGGAAACGAAGGAGTACAACTAACCATCCCAGCGAATGCCTTTGAATTTACGGACGGACGTGCCCTCCCTGCCGGAGCTCAAGTAGAAGTACTTTTAGAAGAAGCTACACGCCCCAGCTCCATGATGGCCCATCGGCTAAGCACCAATGGTAATGGTGGCCGACTATCTACGGGAGGAATGGTGAAAGTGACGGGCATCTATCAAGGGGAAACCTTGCGCCTTTCCAAAAACAAAGCAATCGACGTTGTAATACCTAGCCCAGAGTTCGACTCAGAAATGCGTTTGTATGTCGGCGAACGCCGTGAAGATGCAGGCATGAATTGGAGCCTCGATGAAGGTGAAACAGTGAAGCAAAGTGCTCGAATTACTGCTGGTGGAACAAAGAAAAAACGAACACTTGATGAAGATGAGATCGCTCTTGTAGAAGAGATTAAGGACAAGCTTGTGCGTAGAGACCAGTTTATACGCGCGATGGAAACCAAACGGTTGGAAGCATATCAGAACCCTAGCTTCCCTGCTTTCAAACCTCTTCCCGGAGAATTCGACCCGAAGGCAGGAATTCCAAAGCGACCTTTTATACCTGAAGCTCCGACGCGGAAGCTCACCAATAAATCAGGACTCTTCTCCATGAAAGGGGCGGCCCAACGAAAGTTGGATGAACAATACCTCGCAGATTCAATTGCCTATGTAGAGCAGTTGCCTACTTACCAAGAAAAACTTGAGAATTTTTGGGCGCAACTTGGAACGTTTGAAGCCTCTACTCCCGAAAGAGCTAAAGCGCATCAAGCTAAAGTAGATGCAACGTTAGATGTGAGGGTGAAACAAGCGCAAGACTATATTCTGGATCAATATGCTTTTTCAGCTGCTCAATCGGTGCTTATTTGGAAAGACCATGTTGAATCTACAGGACCTTATGCAAAGAAGAGCCTGAAGAAACTTGAATTTGCAAACCTTGTAGCAGAACGCGCTCATACAAATGCAGATATTGTGATTGGCAAAGCGCTAGGTCCATATATGTTAAGTGAGCGTTTTAAAACAGATACAGCTGGTTATAATTTTGAAGTATTTGAAAAAGGCTTTTTAGAAGAAAAAGGCTTGATTGTTCCACTTGATTCTGCGAAACAACTTCAAAGACGAATTGAATTACTTTTTTCTGATTTAAAAAACAAGCGTAGTCGCTTGGCGAACAAGCAGGCAGCTGAGCTAAACAGCAAGCTCGCTTCATCGTATGCTTTTCAAATTCGTACACCTTATCCTACTTGGCACAACTGCGATCATCCTATTCCGGAAGGCTTATACCAATTGTTTGTCAGTAAGCCCAGCACCGCCCCAACTTACTTTTACGCAAAAGACGAGCAGACCTTAGACTATTTCCCTGCAGGTGCCATGGCAGCAACTACTTACAAACGTCCCGTTGCCCTAAATGTCATGTCTTTTGGCATCGTCGAAGGTCAACTGATGCTTGCCTCTGCAACTACAAAAGCTTCACGTAGCCAAAAAGCCTCTACCATCTTAGAGTATAATTCAGCTACACTTGAAGAGATTGAAAATGCTTTGCTCGCGCTCGATGGCCCTTCTTAAAGTATA
>CALDTK010000143.1 GCA_937924035.1 uncultured Saprospiraceae bacterium
GTTACAATACTGGTATATGGCTTCTACACTTGGTTTTTATGGCGGCGTCGGCTCTGTTACAGGCGCAAACTTTATGCTCGACACAGGCGAGCAGGCGTTTCTGGTCGACTGTGGTTTGGTCCAAGGCGACCGGTTTGCGGCACAGATTAATAGGGAAGATTTTCCTTATGACCCAGCGACGGTAGATGTGTTGTTTGTAACTCACGCTCACGCTGATCATATCGGGCGTATTCCCAAACTGGTTCGTGATGGATTCAAGGGGAAGATCTATTCGACTACAGCCACTAAAGAACTCTCGGCGGTTATGTTCGAAGACGCAATTAAAATCATGAAGATGGAGTCGGAGCGAGACGACGTACCACCGATCTACGGGGAGAATGATATTGAACGTGCCTTGAACAACTGGGACACAGTAACCTACGACGAGGTAATTACTCTGGGCGACACAAAAATTACCTTCACCAACGCCGGCCATATTCTTGGATCGGCCATGGTTAACTTTGAACGGTTTGGTAAGCGAATCACTTTTACAGGTGACGTCGGTAACATACCGCAGCCACTACTAGCGCCGCCGACCGTGCCGACAGACTTTGACTACATGGTGATGGAAAGTGTCTACGGCGACCGCGTCCACGAAGAGGTTGAAGAGCGCAGCGCCTTGTTGCGTCACTACATCGAGGAGACTATACGTAAAGAGGGCACACTAATGATTCCGGCCTTTTCGCTGGAACGCACCCAGGGGATTTTGTTTGAGATCAACAACATGATCGAGTCTGGTGAGCTGCCATTTATCAAAACTTATCTCGACTCACCTTTGGCCATCCGCGTCACCGACGTATACCGTAGCTCACCCGAGTACTTCAAACCCGAAGTGCAAGACCAGATTAAAGGCGGCGATGACATTTTTGCCTTCGAGGGCTTATCGTTTACCGAGACGATAAAAGAGTCAAAGAAAATCGCCCAGTACGGCGGACCAAAGATCATCATCGCTGGTGCTGGTATGAGTCATGGCGGGCGTATTCGCACACACGAAAAACAGTTCCTGCGTGACCGTAATAGCACGTTGTTGCTGGTTGGGTACCAGACAGTAGGGAGTGTAGGAAGGTTACTGCAAGATGGCGCCAAACAAGTCTGGATAGACGGAGTCGATGTCCGTGTCAAAGCCCAGGTGCACACCATACGAGGATTCTCAGGCCATGCAGACCGCAACCAGCTGATCGACCTTGTTTATCGCGGCACGATGGAGAAAAAGCCCAAACAAGTCTTTGTCACCATGGGTGAAGAAAAAGCCTCACTGTTCCTGACTCAACGTCTGCGCGACTACTTAGGAGTCAACGCTGTAGCCCCTGAACCTAACGCTGAGATAGAGATTGATTTCTAGCATGGAACCGTGGGTTTACATTTTAGCAGGAGTCATTTTGTTTGGAGTATTTTTTCCAGTGGTCAACACAGCATCCTCCAAATTTCACGCGAATCCATACCAACGGCCTTTGGTATTTGGATGGTTTTTTGTGTTGATGGTGTGCATTCCGATTGTTTTATTTCAGGAAGTGCGAGATTTATGGTGGCTACCGGGTGTCCTGGTTAGTTTGCTTGTTGTAGTTATTTCGATTGTCCTGGGGAGATATTGGCAAAACTGTATTCCGTATACTACCAGCACTATTTATGACGAGAAACCTTTTATCGTCACCGTTACTCCTACTAGCGCTGCTCTGAAATCTATCGATATCGTTTTTCAACAGATATGCGCGTACTTGATTGTATTTGGGCTGTTCAGCTTCGGTCTATCATTGCCGGCTACGATAGGTATATTTATGGTTTCCGTTTTCCTCATGCATCTGCCGAGCGAAACTGTTTTCGGCAAATTCATTGGCCGTTATTTTTTGTTTGTGTCAACTGCGCTTTCGTTTGTGTTACCCTTGGCTGTTTCGTATGACAGCAGGTTAGTTTACGTGACATTTATTTTGCATGTCCTCGGATATTGGCTGCTGTATTATCTGGTGTGGCGATATACAATTAATAAAGCATGAAATCAAACTCTCTCTTCTACTCAGGTCTCGTCTGGCTCGTGGCTGCTGGTGCTCTGTTTGTGTACGCACTCGTCGGCGCATTTGGAATGCAGGTTCCTGGGGTAGAGCAGTTGGTTCTATGGCTTCAGCAGTTAGACGGATGGTGGGTTCTGCTTGCTGCCTTTGCGGCGATATTGATAGAGGGGTTGTACTTCTTTGGTAGTTTTTTGCCTGGCTCGACGTTAGTTGTCGTAGTTGCGATCTTGGCACAGCTGCAAAGTTGGCTGCTGTTTGTCCTGACTATATTAGCTATCTTTGTTGGCTGGGTGACATCGGGTATTTTAAATATTATGTTTGCCATTCGCATGCGCAAATTGGCTGGTCATGAGGTTGATGAAAACTACGCTGTATTGGATCGCCCATGGGAAACTTGGTTTCCGTCTTTCCGTGCGAATTACGAAGTCTCGCAGATTGTCTCTGGAGGTGAGCCGTGGAAAGTGTTCTGGTCGTCGGTGCGAGTCAAGGTGTGGGGGAGTATCGGCGCGACTGTTTACGTGCTCGTCTTGCCATTTTTTATAGACATCAAAGAAATGAAGAACGAAGAAGGGTTCAACGTGATGTTTGTAGTCGCCGCGATTATGTTTACTGTCGGTGGTTGGCAAGTGCGCGAGTCACACAAAGAACAAATCAAAACCCCGGACTAGTCCGGGGTTTTGTTTAATAGACGAATCTATTTTTTTACTTCGGCAACAACTCGGTTGAATGCCTCTGGGTTTTCTAGTGCGAGGGTAGCGAGGATCTTGCGGTCAAGCTTGATGTCAGCCTTGTTCAACATGTCGATGAATCGGCTGTACTTTACACCGTGTTGCATTAGTGCAGCGTTGATCCGGACAGTCCATAGGCGACGGAAGTCACCCTTCTTGTCTTTACGGTGATCAAACGCGTACAGTTGTGCGTGATAGATCGCCTCACGAGCAGCCCCTACTTTCTTACTACGAGCGAACCGGTATCCCTTTACTTCGTCCAGGATGTTGCG
>CALDTK010000144.1 GCA_937924035.1 uncultured Saprospiraceae bacterium
CATACTACATTTAGGGGATGTCACAATATCTCCATCAAATTTATCACTGCATCTTTTCAATCTAAATATTTCTACATTCAAAAAGACTTAACCTCACTGTTATAACACAATGATCATTCAGTAAGAGACAACCAATAAATCCATATGCGGAAGAATTCTACTACTTTCCCGCTATGCGCAAAGCCTTACTCATACTTGCAGCCGTTCTCGGAATTGGCTACGTAGCCATTGGATACTACTTCTCTAATCTAATCCTGGCCACCCCTCCACGGCGTACGACCGAGGTGAGTCATAGTGAATTGATGAAAGGATGGGGGTATGACCAATCTGCCTTACAAAAGGCGCTCCCTACTCCCAAAGAAGTTGAGTTCCCAAGCGTGACAGAAGGACTAACGCTAAGGGGATGGCTCTATGAAGGTGCTGATAGCGTGGACTGTGGTTTAGTATTGGCACATGGCATCACAGAAAATCGTGCAAACACGTTTAAATACGCCAGCATCTTTGAAGAATGTGGTTGCGACATGTTGATGTACGATCATCGTGGACACGGAAAAAGCGATGGCGACCAACTCACAGGCGGTTATTATGAAGGAAAGGATGTACTTGAGGCCGTTAAGTTTTTACAAAAGGAGAAAGGGCTTTCGCCAAAACAGATAGGCCTTATCGGAGAAAGTTGGGGTGCTGCTGCTGTGCTTATTGCTGCATCACAAAATGACCAACTTGGGTTTGTACTTGCAGAATCTCCTTACAGCTCTTGGAACGATGCGATTGTCTACCGAGCGAACAAGCAGTTTGGGTCTTGGGTGAAAATCTTCATTCCGATGGCCTACACCTTTGTCGAATGGCGTGCTAACACAAGCATGGATGGCGCATCGCCAGAAGAAGCAGCACGCGACATTGCTATTCCGACTCTCATTGTACACTCTAGTACCGACACGATCACCACACCAGACCACTCGAAAAGGATTGAAGCAGCGCTAAACCCTAAGTGGGGAGAGGCAAAAATCCTCGATTGGAATGCATGGCACGCGCACAATGCATTAGCTCGCCCCGAAGAGTACAAACAGATGGTTATCAATCATTTCAGCGCTAGGAACTTGCAATTTTGTGAATAACACGCGAAGCAGACAGCCCTCTTGTTTCTGGCCGTCTTTATACATTACAACCTCAATCAGATCTAACTAACCCAACAAACATATTACCATGGGAAAATTCGATGAAGTAGTAGAAAAGGCCAAAGCTCACCTCGCTGAGCACTTCGCAGGTCACAATGTTGACGAAGCAATGCTGCTTGCTGTTACTAAAGGACTCGGTCCAAGTATTTATGGCAAAGATTCAGGTACAGTAAGCTGTTCTCAAGACTCTGAGAAAGAAACTGTAAAAAAGAGTTTTCTTATGAAGAAGCATGGCCTCACTGACGAGGCAGCTTGCGACAAAGCAATTGCTGAAGTATGTGAGCAGTACAAAGGTGCTCGCATGAAGTCACGTCCAGTATTCTACTACGTGCTAGTGAAGAAGCTAGGACTCGAGAAGAACTACTAGACAGTAGTCTTCAGGTCTTCACTTCTGTTAGCAGAAGTTTTGAAATCAAAAAAGCCTCATCTCTTTCGGGATGGGGCTTTTTTGATTTTTTACAGTCCTGCGGATTAACAATCCGCAGGACAATAGCTCGCTTAGGCTCGCTACAGCTCCTTACGCAGACGCGCAACAGGAATGCCCAACTGCTCGCGATACTTCGCAACCGTACGACGAGCAATATTGTAACCCTTTTCGCAAAGCATATTCTTCAGCTTCTCATCACTGAGAGGCTTACGCTTGTGCTCCGCTTCGATGATGTCCTTCAGGATCTTCTTCACCTCTAGGGTAGATACTTCCTCGCCGCTTTCTGTAGTCAGGCTCTCAGAGAAGAATTGCTTTAGACGCTTAGTCCCATACTCTGTTTGTACAAACTTAGAGTTCGCTACACGACTCACCGTCGAAATGTCAAGTCCTGTGATGTCAGCAATATCTTTCAAGATCATCGGACGCAATTTGCGATCATCACCTGTACGGAAGTACTCATACTGATACTGCATGATGGTGTACATCGTCTTGTACATCGTTTCTTGACGTTGGCGAATGGCATCAATGAACCACTTCGCGGAATCAATCTTCTGCTTGATGAAAAGGACAGCCTCTTTATTCTTTTTTGCGCCAGACATTTTCTTGCCTGTCTTGGCTGCTTTCTGGTGATCCTTGTAGGTCGAAAGCATTTCGCGATAGTGATCACTAACGCGCAATTCTGGTGCATTACGGCTATTGAGAGTTAACTCTAGTTCACCGTCGCGATTTTCGATAATGAAATCTGGAACCACGTACATGCTTGATCTACTCGAACTTGTCGAGAAGCCAGATGCTGGTTTTGGATTCAGCTTAAGAATTTGATCGATGGTATCACGTAGCTGATCCTCTCCAATAGAAAGGCCGCGCTGCAGCTTTTGGTAATGCTTCTTAGTAAACTCCTCGAAGTAGTCTTTTACGATGCGGCGAGCGAGTTTAATCTCGGTGCGCTCTTCGTCGTCCATTTCGTTGTCAACATCAGCTAAGATGGTATCCAACTGAATCATGAGACACTCTTGCAAGTTGCGAGCGCCTACTCCTGGTGGATCGAACGTTTGAATGCGCGAAAGCAATTCAAGAACTTCTTCGCGATTGGTCTCTACGTTTTGAGAGAAAACGAGATCGTCAACGATCGCTTCAGGATCACGACGTAGATAACCATCATCATCAATTGAACCGACGATCTGGAACGCAACGCGTGCTTGACGCTCGTCCTCAAGGTTGAGCATACCAATCTGATTCTCTAAGTAATCATGAAAGGTATCCTGCACGGCTATCGGAATCGAACGATCTTCTTCGTCGGCATTGTGGTTGTGACGTACATCGTAGATCGAACGATCTTCATCCATCACCTCATTCAAAAACCCTTCATCGACATC
>CALDTK010000145.1 GCA_937924035.1 uncultured Saprospiraceae bacterium
AGTATCCGCATGGCCCTGCGGCAGTACCAGAAAACCTTGAAGGATGAGTTTGGTGACCTGATCACAAAAGAAGCTTCTGAACTAAAAGTTTTGGTAGACGAAAATGGTGAAGAAGTAAGTGAGGCAGAGCTAAAAGAAGCAGCTGAAGACTTGCCGGTGGTTCGTATCGTAGACACGCTGCTTCGACACGCCATTATGCAGGGTGCGTCTGACATTCATATCGAGCCGGGTGAGGAAGAAGTGATCGTTCGCTATCGTACAGATGGTATTTTGCACGACGCGATGAAGCTGCCTAAGGTTGCTTCGGGTAGTATTGTGGCGCGACTCAAGGTTTTATCTAACCTGAAGCTTGACCAGAAGCGCCTGCCGCAAGACGGTCGGTTCAAGATGGAACTAGAGGGACAGAAGGTGGCGTTTCGTGTTTCGATGTTGCCTGTCTACTATGGCGAAAAGGTAGTGATGCGACTCTTGCGCGAGAACCGCACCGGCTACAGTCTGGAAGGAATTGGTTTTCACGGCAGCACGCTAGAGCGCATTCACCGCGCCACGCGCTCTACAACAGGAATTATCCTGGTGACTGGTCCGACTGGTTCTGGTAAGTCGACTTCGCTTTATACTATTCTCGATATTTTAAATACTCCCGAGGTTAACATCTCGACTATCGAGGACCCGATCGAGTATCAGATGCCGCGGCTCAACCAGTCGCAGGTAAAGCCCGAGATCGGCTTTACCTTTGCGGCGGGGTTGCGGTCTCTCATGCGTCAGGACCCGGACGTCATCATGGTGGGGGAAATCCGTGATGAAGAAACCGCGTCGTTGGCGATTAATGCATCGTTGACTGGTCACCTTGTGTTGGCGACGATCCACACGAACTCGGCCTCTGGAACTATCGCTCGATTGGTCGACATGGGTGCTGAGACATTCCTGTTGGTGTCGACACTGCGAGTTGCGATCGGTCAGCGACTGGTACGAAAGTTATCTGACAATAAGGTGCCGTATGTGCTCACCAAAGCTGAACTTGAAGAGCTGGAGAAAAAGGTCAACATGGATTCTGTATTAGAACAACTAAAAGAAGAAGGGATCATAGAGAAATCTGCCAACTGGAACGACGTTACATTTTATCGGCCCAAAGATAGCGTCGACACAGAGGGTGGCTACAAAGGCCGGATGGGAATTCACGAAGTGCTGGAAATGTCAGCGTCTCTCAAAGATATGATTATGGCTGGCAAGACTGGCGACGAGGTTGAAGAGCAAGCGCGCAAAGAGGGCATGTTGACGATGCTCGAGGATGGTATCTTTAAGGCAGCACAAGGATTGACCAGTGTCGAAGAAGTCCTTCGAGTCATTAACGAATAATCATGACCAGTTTCACTTACACCGGAAAAGATAGTAGCGGAGCAGCCGTTAAAAATACTGTTGAGGCAGAAGATCGTTTCGGCGTTTACGCGATTGCCCGCACAGCCGGACACACAGTCGACAGTGTAGCAGAGCAGACGGCTTTTTCTATGAAGGGCATGTTTGACATGAAGAAGATCAACGCCAAACTCAGTCGAGTTTCAAACGACGAGTTGATTATGGTTACCCGAAACCTCGGTTCGATGATCACTGCTGGACTGACTGTCCCTCGGGCGCTCGACGTGATTAAGCGCCAGAGTAAGAATCCAAAACTAAAACAAGTCATCACGACGATGAACGAGCGGATCAACCAGGGTGATGAATTTTTCGAAACCCTCAAAGATTTCCCTAAAGTATTTGATGATCTATACGTCGCTATGGTTCGCGCTGGAGAAGAAAGTGGAAACTTGGCCGGCAGTCTCAAAACTCTGTCGGTGCAAATGGCACAAAGCAACAACCTGCGAAAGAAGATCAAAGGTGCGATGATCTATCCGATTATTGTAATCATTGTGATGGTTGTGATCGGAATTTTGATGATGATCTACGTGATGCCGCAGATCACCAGTGTGTTTGCCGGCATGGACACCGAGTTGCCAGGCACGACGCAGTTCCTCATCGGTGCCAGTAACTTTATGGTCAACTACACATTCTTTGCTATCGGTGGACTGCTAGCGGCGGTAGCGGCGTTTGTGTATTTCTTGCGTACTAAGTGGGGCAAGATCTCTACATCGTGGCTCGTCCCAAAACTGCCAGTCATCGGCAAGATTGCCAAAGAAGCCAACTCGGCCCGAACTGCGCGAACACTTTCGTCACTGCTTCACTCAGGAGTTGATGTTATTCGTTCTCTCGAGATCACTGAAGAAGTGCTGCAGAACGTTTATTACAAAAAAATCCTTCGCACCGCAGCCGAGAGAGTAGAGATAGGGAAGCCCCTTTCAGAAACATTTATTGAAAACAACAAACTGTATCCGGTTTTGGTGGGTGAGATGATTCTCGTGGGTGAAGAGACTGGCCAGATTGCTGGCATGATGGAGGAGTTGGCTGGGTTCTATGAAACAGAAGTCGAACGTAAAACCAAAGACCTCTCTACTATTATCGAGCCACTCTTGATGGTGGTGATTGGTGGGTCAGTTGGATTTTTTGCCCTCG
>CALDTK010000146.1 GCA_937924035.1 uncultured Saprospiraceae bacterium
TTGCCATAAAGGCTAATGGTTGTAAGCCCGAGGGCTTCGGTATCCTTGATCTTCCCAACAATGGAGGAGTTCAGGATAATGGGTAGCCATTCTCCAGAGCCAGTCATGGTGACATCATTAACGGTGTTGTCACAACCTGAGGCCGCTGCTACAGGAAGTAACGCGTTACACGTTAAACTGAGGGTAAACGAGCCTTCGTTGTCATCCAAGAAGCTGCTTTCACCCACATAGATGTAATAAGTCTCGCCCGACAAGGTGAGAAAAGAGAAAGAATCATCTTCACCTTCTATTCCTGAATCTTCACAAACAACCGAACTAAGCGATCCGCATGAACCAGTGAATACCTCTAACGCCACATCGTTGTTAGCATCTGGCGATACGTTTATAGTCATTCCACCTCCTGTTCCTGTTGTCTGAAACCAGACTCCTCGAGTGACACACGTTGAACCATTGGGGGTAGATCCTCGATAAGAGGCTACTAAGCTTGCATTACAAGCCATAGCTATCGCATTGATACACTTGTCATTACTTGGTGGAACGACTACTTCAATTTCAAAATCCGTGGTAGAACCTCCTGTAGTCAAATTGGAGAATACCTGGATATAATAGGTCTGAGATACAGTAAGCCCGGTGAGGTGTAAAGATTCCCCTGCACCAACATTGCAACCAATGTTACTCAATGAACCACAGGTTCCTGTGTGTACTCCCACGCGAAGACCATCATCGCTACCACCTGTTCGATTGATGTAAACGGAGCTTTCTGTTGCCGTTGCTACGAAAGAGTACCAAACGTCGTCGTTGGCGATTCCATTTCCACAAGGATCTTCGAAACTTTCGGTTGCTGCGTTTAGTGTCCCAGTGCTAGCGTTACCGATTGTCAAAACCTCCGCTGCTGCACATTCATCGTTATCAGGTGCAGAAGCGGTCTCGAAAACGCTTACATCAAAAGTGACGGTGGACGGACTTTCCAGAAAAGAGTACACCTGTAAATAATAAGTTACCCCTGATGAAAGCCCTGTGAAGCTTCCTGAAGTATTCAAACTAAAATCAAAACAAGTCAAAGACCCTGGGCTTCCAGATAGTATGGATAGCGCGGGGAACTCTCCACTTCCGCTGGCATTTGCCAAATCAACGCTAACGTTTCCTGATGCAGGTGCGACAAAAGTGAAGAAGATGTCATCGTCTTCATCATTAAAACCGGCATCGCACAGGTCGAGACCTGAGTCTGTGGCGCCATCAGTAGTTGCTGCTACTCCTGCTCCATTTAAGGTTAAGGCGATTGCATTTACGGGCTCGTCGTTGATTGGTTGAGCTATTAAAGCCATCGATATAATCAAGAACCCGAATCCTAAAAGTGCGCGCAATAGGATGGTATGCGTTGTAAAGGTTTGCTGGGGGCTCTTTACTATAAGTAGATTTTTCATTGTTCAACGTGTTGGGGACACGCTAAAAGCGGCAAATCATGCTCCACATTAAGCCAGATAAACCTCCAAATAGGATTCTACATAAAACAGGGTACCCTTGAAATTCAGCGACTTACCACGTATATCGTAGCCCCAAGCTAATGCTGAGGTATTCAAAATCGCGGATCCCTTGGCTCACATTTAAATTGGCCGCAAAGCTTCCATTGGTAGAAATACCTCCCCTAAAAACCATGGGCTGATCGAGCTCGCGCATCCATCCTGAGTATCCCGCCCATTCGACAAAAGAGTGGAACTTCGCGAAGCGTTGCGTACAGCCTAAGGAGTAGGTGTAGGCGTCGTT
Source organism: uncultured Saprospiraceae bacterium (assembly GCA_937924035.1). Classification (GTDB taxonomy): domain Bacteria; phylum Bacteroidota; class Bacteroidia; order Chitinophagales; family Saprospiraceae; genus CALDTK01. The sequence continues at coordinate 1,765 of CALDTK010000146.1, forward strand.
TTGGGTGTTTCTAGGGTCATAGATTTGCCAAACGAAAAACCCTCCAGAAGCATATGGCCTGATCGTGACATCGCTGGCAGGTAAAACATAGTCTTTTCCAAAAGAGCCTTCAAAAGCATAGCCAGGAGTGTCGGTGTTTCGCAATGCCTCAAGACCTGTTCCACTAGCCGTTTTAATACGAATCGCAATGGTGAAATCAGGATATTTTGGATGGTCTTTTATGACTTGAAAGAGACCATCTACGGTGACATCGCCGAAGACGACTCCATCCAAATCTTCTCTGAGTATGTTTCGGGATAAGGCCAATTCCTTAGACAAGGCGAACTTCTCGACCAACACATACCGAATACGTAAGGACGCTCGATCACCGAAAGGATGCCTGAGTTCTCCTGCGATATCGGTAGCTCTATCTCCAGTAGAAGTATGAAAATTTCCGCTTACGCCAAAACTCGCTACAGAATCAACTTCACCTCTAATTGTTGCCATAACGGGCAGCGCGTTAGGTCCCATGTTGCCAGGTGATACATTTAATAGATTGCGCCAATCAGTTCCGGCTACGAAGTTGTTTCGAATAGCCCAGTTGTCAAACGCCTCGGCTGTTACTTTTTGACCAAAGGTTTTGGCGAAAGCTGCCGAAAGAACTACCAAACAAAGCAGGATGTGAAGACGCTTCATTCGGCTACTCATGTGGTTTGCTTCTCCTTTTTCGTGGTGACGATGATCTTTTTCAAAGCATCGGCAACACTAAATCGAGGGCCTTCTTGAGCTCTCAATACTTTGGTCCTTTCTAGAAAAGTCTTTGCAGGATATTGCTTTGCATAATGGATCACTCCTCCAAAATTTGCCGGAAAGCCCCAGCCGTAAATTGATCCAAGGTTGGCTTCGGATACTAGAGATATAACCCCTTCTTGCAAACACCAACCTGCCTCTAGTACCTGCGAAAACAAAAGTCTTTCTTCGAGTAGCGTACGATCAAAGCTATTTTTTGAAACCTTAAATTTTTCATTCAACCCTTCCCATAAACACGGTTGATCAGCGTCATAATCGTAAAATCCTTTGCCACTTGAACGACCTCCTCTACCCTCATTGAGCATATAGCTGAGCACCTCAACAGCAGGATGTTGCACATACTTTTTGCCGTAGTGATCAGCTGCTTGCTGTTCGTAACTCATGACAATTTCGAGCGAAATACGATCAGCCAACATGAGTGGGCCAGCGGGCATTCCCAACTGTAAGCCCAAGTTTTCGATGAGTGCAGGTGCATACCCCTCGAGCAGCATTGTGATCCCTTCTAGGATATAAGTATTCTGGACGCGAGCCACATAAAAACCCCAATCGTCTTTTACTAAAATGGGTACCTTTTTGATAGCTCGAGCGAAATCAAATGCCCTAGCGATAGTCTCGTCTGAGGTCTTCTCTCCGCGCACAATTTCAACCAATGGTACAGATTGAGCTGGAGGGAAAAAGTGTAGTCCAACAAATTGAGAAGGCTGGTAAGAAGCTTTCGCAAGTGTGCTTATCGGAATTGAAATCGTATTTGAGGCAAGAAGCGCATATTCATCCATACGCTGACCTACCTCACGGATCACTTTACTCTTTACTTTCTCGCTCTCGAATACAGCTTCAATAACTAGATCGCAATGTTCGAAATCATCATATGATTCTGAAAAACACACGCGCTCCAAGAGCTGATCTGCTTCTTTTCTACTAAGTGTGCCTCTTGCTACTTCAAGCTCTGCTTCAGCCTGCACGAGTTCTTTACCTTTTAAAGCGATAGCACGACTTACATCTTTGATGATGACACTAAGGCCAGCACGAGAGCAAGCATAGCCCATGCCCGAGCCCATTTGACCTGCACCAACAATGCCTACAGTTCGCACTCTGAACTTTCCAAAGCCCTTTGGCCTATTAGCCCCTGCTGTTAGCTCTCTTCGTTCAAACCAGAAAGCGTTGATCATGTTATAGGCCGTTGGATCAGTAAGTAGTTCTGTGTACTTACGAGATTCAATGCGCAATCCAGTATCAAAGTCTACTTTACTGCCTTCAGCGAGGGTGTTGAGAATCGCAGAATATGCTGGGTAATGCGTTTTGTGATTTTTAGCAATCTCTGCAGCTTGGCTGATGATATAGGCACGAACATGCCCGTCATGACTCGTGCCTCCAGGTATGCTTCCACCTCTATCCCATGATCGGCTGCCTTGTGGCGTTGAGAGAATGTATTTCCGAGCCGCATCGAGCATAGCTTGCTCATTGTTCACCAACTCGTCGATAAGCCCCTCTGCAAGTGCTTCCGAAGGTGCATATCGTTGTCCACTCGTGAGTAAAGGATAGGCACGTTCGATTCCTAAAAGCCACATTAATCGCATGCAAGATCCTGCACCAGGCATGAGTCCGAGGTTAATTTCAGGTAAGCCAAAACTAACTTTCGGGCTATCGATTGCAATTCTGTAATGGCAGGCTAGGGCAAACTCAAATCCAATTCCAAGCGCTGATCCGTTGAGCGCTGCTACAACAGGAACTCCAGGTAACTCTAGTGCTCGCAACAGTTTTTTTAGACGCTGTGTAAGTGTAAATACTTCTGCAGGCCCTTCATTGCTCTGTAGATACTCTAGCTCGCCACCAGACATAAAGCTTCGCTTGGCAGAGCGTACAATGATACCACGTAAGGCTCCACGTGTCTTTTCTTCCTGCAGGTGTGAAATTACAGGCTGAAAAGCGTCGACGATTTTATGGTTGAGCAGATTCTCGGCACTTTCGCGCATATCAAGCTCAAGTGTGACGATGTGATCTGTATCCTTGGTGAGGCGAATCATGTGGCGAAGCTAAGAGCTTGTTGGAGAGTTCAGGTACCTTGTTGTAGCTGATCTAAGCATGGTTAGGGTTCGCTAAAAGCGATAGCAGATCAAAACTCTGTATCACCACCCTGTTTCTGATCGTTTGCATTGATCTTAGAACGGCGTTTAGTAGTGTTGGCTTCTAAAGATCCAAACTTGTAGCGGACGTTCACTCCGAATGACCGGAAAAGGATCGTGTAATTAGATTTCGAGTAAACTCCATCACCTTCTAACTCATTAGGGAAGGATTTACTTCTCGAGAAAGGCTCCACGATCCGTACGCCAACTCTCCAGCGATCATCTTTAAGCTTTTTCTGAGCCCCAATACTCCAAATAGAGAAGCTTGCTCTCTCGCCCTGAAGGGATTGACGAGGTGCTCGATAAAAACCAAATGCCTCAATGACAAAGTCTTTCGGTAATTCGAAAGTACCCGAACCGTTGAAATCATATTGCCACACATCTCTGTTGATGCCTTCGAGTGCTCCTGACCCTCGAAGTTGCACAAATTCTGTATTGAAACCTCCTCGCAACTTGAGTACGTCCCCGACTTTATAACTAAGGAACATGTTGCCTCCGTAAGAATTTTGTTCTCCAATATTTAAGAAGAGTCTACTCACTACATCATCTTCTCTGAGAATGAAAGAGGTGATTTCATCGGTGGTTCGCTTCGTGAAGAGACTCACATTCAAGAATCCATTTTTGATTCGGGTATTCCCTGCGATCTCGTACTGGTCTGTTAATTCAGGCAAAAGCCCTGGATTACCAGTTGAGATATTACGCGCATCACTTGCTTCTACAAAGGGGTTGATATACCTCAAACTTGGACGACGAATCCTACGAGTATAAGCAACCCGAACGCTAGAAGTCTGATTGATTTTATACTGCAGATTGATACTCGGTAGTAGATTGCCGTAATCGTTGGAGAAAGGAACTTGCCCTGGATCTGGCCTGTCTAATTCTCCGCTAATCTCAGTGTACTCGTAACGCAGGCCAGTGATTGCGCTTAATTTTTCAGAAAATGTTGTGCGCATGGATAGGTATCCAGAATACACGTCCTGGTTGTAGTTGAAGATGTTACTCCTGTCTTGATCGAGCACGAATGCATCTGTCGGCAAAACGCGATTTTGGTAGCTATAGTCACTGGTAATTGTTCGCTGGATTCCCTGTACGCCTGTTTCTAAGAAAAAAGTTTTGTTGAGAGGACGCTGATAGTCTACCTGACCAATCAACTCAAGGTCTTTCCCATCATTCAATCCAATTTCGTCCGTGACAGGCGGGTCTCCTTCACTCACCGTGGTGATGACTTCATAATCTGTGTTACGACTGCTGCCTCCAATTTGAAGTGCCACATTCAACTCATGATCTTCCCCTTCGAATTTTCGCTTGTAATCAGTCGTAAAGTCATAGTTGATTCCAGGCGATTTGTTGTCACGAGCTAATGTGTAAATCTCAGACACCCCGTCATCTGGGTTGTTATAGGAGCTATTCTCTAATAAATCCGATATTCTATTTCTACCTCGAACACGCAGCGAAGTAGTGAAACTATTAAAGGCGTTCAAATCATAGAAGGCACCAATATTTGCGCTCAAGCCTCCTCTGTTCGAATTCCCTTCTGAAGCTTGATCCAAAATAGCGAGGTTACCAGTGCTTAAGGTGTCAACCCGAAGTAGAGAGGTAGTTGTAGGCCGATTCCAATTAAATCGACTGTTAATTCCTCCATTTATACCAAAACGCCCTCTTGAATAATTAAGATTGCCACCAAGGTTATTAGAGCGTGTACCTATGCTGGCATTTACGTTTCCAGTCAAGCCTTTTAGTCCGCCTCGCTTGGTTATGATGTTGATGATTCCAGCGGTACCTTCTCCTTGATAGCGGGCACCAGGGCTGGTTATGACTTCGACCTTTTCGATCTCATCTGAAGGCATTGCTTGAAGTGCCTCGCCAACTGATCCCGCAAACATCGTTGATGGTCTTCCATTAATAAGAATTTGTACCTGGTCACTTCCGCGAAGTGAAACGTTGCCATCGAGATCTACCGATAAAAGGGGGACTCTCCGGAGTACATCAGAGCCGTCACCTCCTTGATTAACCACGTCTTGACTAGCGTTATAGACGATCTTGTCAACTCGATTCTCTATAAGTTCTGCTTCTCCAACTACGACAGCTTCTTGGAGCATTGCCGCCGAAGGTTGCAGCTTAATGAGGTCCAAGTCGCTATCGGGCTGTTTTCCTGTAAGGACAATATTCTCTACTCTTAGTTTTTCATACCCAATAAAACTAGCCTCAATTGCATAAGAACCGAGCTTCACTTCTTCAAATCGAAAGCTCCCGTCGAGGTCGGTGATTGCACCATCAACCTGTGTTTCTTCCGTAACCGGAGCAGGCCTATTTCCTCTTCGAGCCGCAAACCTAGCTTGAGCAGCCTCCATTTCTTCAGCCGAAGGTTCGCGTCCTAGTCTCTCGGTCATTCGTGCTCTCATTGTAGCGAGACGAGTACTGTCGGACTGACCATTACTCGACTGTCCTACTTTAGGTTGTCCGCCAGGTCGGCCGTTTGAAGGACCAGAAGTAGGGAGTTGCTTCAAAACGAGTGTGGCGAATTCCACTGGCTTCCCTGTGGCATCATCAATCACCTTACCTACAATTGTCCCCGTAATTGAAGGTGCTCCTCCTCTCCGGCCACCAGGACGCTGAGCAATACTATCCAAACAGATCACTAAAGCAGAGACTATTAAACTATACTGTATAAACTTGATCATCGAAAGCTGGTTGAGGGGTAATTGCAAAATTACACCTTCTCGTTAGACGAAATGCAGATACATAAAGTTTAATATGATTTTCTTGAAATTACTGATGAGACACCATCGAGGCCCCTTTAAGCTCAAAAGCACCTGCTTTCATGTCCTCACATCTAGGTAGGTCTTACCCTCCTTAGTGCAATACCCCATTTAACTCAAGTTGAAGGGTTACATTCGTCATACACGCCCCTCAATCCGTTTATGGAAAAGCTTATTTTTTTAGATAGATTATCCGATCTCACACCTGTTAGTGAGTCCTGTCGTTTGGCGCTAACCCGCCTAACGAGCGTGAAAACTGCGCAAGAAGATCAAATCCTTAATGAGGACAAACAATCACTCATACTTATCATCTCGGGCATCGCTAGAGTTTTCGTAAAAACAGATGATGGAAAAGACGTGACACAATATTTCACGAGGGCTGAAGATTTCGTTCTCCCTAATGTTGATTCGCCGCGGAATCTGTTTGAATTTGTTCAGGCTATTACTGAGGTGAACTACGTGCAACTTCCATTTAGCGACTTTGAACGCTTGATGACCACCTATCCAGAATTGACCACTTTTCTCGGGGCCCATTTAAATGACCTTTCCCTCAGAGTAAGGGAACGAAACCAACGTAGAGCACGAAAGGAGCCAGCAGATACCTATGCAAGCTTTTTGAAAACTTACCCTGGTCTTGAACTCCAAGTGCCAACAGCACACCTGGCAAGCTATCTCGGATTGAGTACTTCAGAGTTTATGCGGGCAAGGCAGAAGTACAAAGCACGTGGCATTATGTAGCCTTCGTGGCTTTCTAAAAGGCTTCTTTGTTGACCTTGATAAGGTGGAAGTTTCCTTGCTTCGAAATGATCGAGGTGTTCTTCTTCTGGTCGTTGAGATGAAGTTTAGAAAACAGCCACTGCTTAGTACTGGATTCAAAAGCTTCTTCCGGCCGACCCATTGAAACGATGTAGTCAACGTTTTGACCAATCCAGGCAGCCCCACCAACTCTTAGCGTTGCAGGATGCTCTTCCAGACCTCTAGAAAGCTCATCGAAAGGATTTTTCCCATCCTTCCATAGCAGAGGGAAGTAGCCTACGTAGGCCTCATAATTATCGAGTAGGACTATACTGCGCTTACAGTCAATGACTCCCGCATAGTGATGCAGAACAGGTTTTAGCGAAAGCTCTTGACCTTTGATCACGCCTGTTGCTGAAGCCGACACCGGTAAAATTGCAGTACCTACGGGTATTTCGTTTGTAAAATCACGAAACTCATTAAGAAGGTCTACGATCGCGGTTAGAGCCTTGGTACGATGGTACGAAAGTCCGACGCTACATACCGTTGCGAAAACGATAAGCCCAAACCCTAATCGACTTAAGAGGCGGCGGCTATTTATTGGGCCCTCCAAAAATGCATGCGCAGTGCACCATAGCACCCAAATAAACAGAAACGGAATCAATCGCTGATGGATCAATGCGCCACCCGCAAAATAGTCTGGCGAAAAGACAATTGCGCCTAATAAGACTCCAGCCCCAACGCCAGCAAACGTCCTTGAATGATCATCCTTGCGAAGCGACAAGACGCCCAAAAGGCTCACAACAATACTGATAAAGACAACGGCCTTGGCAAAGGGGATTTCCGCGGAGGTAAATAGCGCTAAATCATTATGATAATATGCCAAGCCTAAAAGCCTCCATGGAGAGGCTCCACGAAAAGTGCTTACCTCAGAATGTGTTGCAACATAAGCCGCCAGAAGAAGTAAAGGCAGTCCAAACCAAAGCGTGAATGATTTCAAAAAAGGAGCCCAGTTCGCTCGTTGCGGTACCAGGTACTGTGAGACCATATTTCGTTTCAGTAATTCACGCAATGAGAAGGTTCCCATGAAGAAAAGAAAAGCGATTGGGTGGCAGAAGTAGGTTAATAAGCCCCAGCTAATTATCGCAAATCGATGATTAGCGCTTTCCCCTGAAGTCTGTGTAAGCCCTGCGATAACCCCGACCATCCCGAGCAGATAGTTCACAAAGCCTAATTGCCAAATCGCACCGAATAAAAAAATGAGGGATAGCAATGCTGCAGCGACTTTCAATGACCAAGGCGAATTGTCCGATGGGTTCTTTCGCTGAGCACATATTGCGGAGCGCCTGCTGAGAAAGGCATAACCGTTTCCTACAACGATTAAAATGACAAACGCCTTTTCTGCTATGTACATGGGAGCGGCTTTCGCCAAAACCCAAAGCAAGCTATGACCAATCAAGTTCGGTTCTGGAAAAGAATTGAACTGAAACCATTGATGGTAAAACGAAGAGGGGTTGGTTCGCATTTCTTCGAGCACACATGTATTGTAGCCATGTATATACTGATCTGCCGCAAACAGATACTCAAACGCCAAAAACGGGTAGGCAATTATGATTGCTACAACGAAGTAAACAAGCCAAGGGAGCAGCGAAAATGATTTATTGAGTGAAAATTTGTCCAACTATTGAAAAATCAAAGGTTTGCAGCTAACGAAGGTAGGTGTTTGAGATGTGCAGTGCGAGAATTTCAAAATTTCCTCCACAAAAAGGGTACGCATTTGCGCATTACTTCAAATCAACTAAACTAAAAATGATACACAAGCAAAAACCCTCAAGAATAAACCTTCAAAAGTTGATTTTGATGGACTAGGCAAATACCTGTCTTCAAATTACAGCCCCGTTTCTTGTAGAAGGAATGGGGCTTTTTTATTCTTAAGCCCTTAAGATCACTTCCTTATTTTCACGTCCATATTCACTATTCGGCTTTCGCCAAAACCCAACCAATGCTCGACCCCACCCGCGTACAACTCATTGCTTTCGACGCCGACGACACCTTGTGGGGCAACGAGATGTTTTTTCGCGATGCTGAGGAGGAGATCGCTACCCTACTCGCAGAATACGAAGTACCCCATGTGACTCAGCGCGAGATGTATGCCATGGAAATGCTGAACCTGAAGACGTATGGCTATGGCATCAAAGGTTTTGCCTTGAGCATGATAGAAGTTGCTACAAAAGTTTCTGCTGGTCGCGTTGAAGCGGAAATCATCAATAAGATTTTAGCCATCGGCAAACGTATGCTCACTGCACCAATTGAAATACTGCCTGGTGTAGAAGAGACTTTAAAAGCGCTTCATGGCCGATACAAACTTATCGTGATTACTAAAGGTGATCTCCTTGATCAAGAGCGCAAATTGAAGCGAAGCAACTTGCTTCATTACTTTCACCACACTGAAGTCGTGAGCGATAAGCAACCTGCAGATTACAAACGTGTATTCGACAGACTTGATACACCAACAGAGAACATCTTAATGATAGGAAATTCACTAAAATCAGATGTACTTCCAGTGCTTGATTTGGGTGCACAAGCCATCCATGTCCCGTACCACACTACCTGGGAACACGAAAAAGCCACTGCAGAAGATCACCACACCTATGTTGAACTTGATCGACTCGATGGGTTAATAGAGCTTTTAAAATAGCTTAGAAAGCAAAGCTTTGCCCGCTCAGATCATACTAAAGTTCATCGAATGAGTAGTTTTAGCGCATTGGAAAAACGGCACTTAAGAGGATCGTCACAGCGAAGGCGGCAATCCCCACAATCGCGAATAAAGGCGTCCACGTTCGCAAGGTTTCCTTTTCAGTAAGTCCTCCCATTTTGGCGAAAATCCAAAACCCAGAATCGTTCATCCAAGAGCCTACAAGGCTGCCGCAACCAACAGCCAGTGCTAGGTATACCGGAGCGAATGACAACGTCTCCAAATTTACCACCGCTGCGACCATTCCACTACCAACGATCATTGCAACAGTACTCGAACCTTGAGCAATTTTAAGCATGGAAGCAACAGCAAAAGCTCCTAGTAAGACCGTAAAACTCGCAGCCGTACTTAAATCAATACTTGCAGCAATTACATCTGCAATTCCAGTTGCTTTTAAGGCAGCTCCGAAGGCGCCTCCCGCAGCAGTGATCAGAATAATAACCCCAGCACCGAGTAAGGATTCTTCCACTTCTGCAGACATTGCTTTAAACGTCATGTTCTTGGTTCTATATAGCATCATTAAGCCGATAAGTGCAGAAATGAAAAGTGCAATACTAGGATTACCAAGAAAAGTGATTAATGAAAACCAAGCGGGTTTAGCAGCACCTCCAAGAAAAACACCTGCAGCTTCACGGGTGCCAATGAGCAGAATAGGAACCACAATTGGTGCGAGAGCAAGAAGTAAATTCATCTGAGGCCTGCCCGGATCAGCTATCTCCTCCAATTCTTCTCCAGGCAAAGCCTTCATAATCAAAGGCGTTTTTATGTCCAACCACTTCGCCGCTTGATAAGCAACAATACACCCAGGGATAGCAATGAGCAACCCAAAGCCCAATGCTTGCGCAATGCTAACGCCGAACGCATCTGCCACTAGTAGAGGACCAGGGGTAGGTGGCACAAGTGCATGTGCAGCTGCCGCACCGCCTGCAAGTGCCATTAGGCATAAGGCATAGCCAGCCCCAGTGCGCTTATGAAGTTTTCGCGCAAGCGGGACCAAAAGATAAAATACAGTGTCAAAGAATACTGGAATGGCAAGGAAAAAGCCTCCCCCCATCAAGCCTACAGGTGCTCGCTTTTCTCCCAGAAGGGAAATATTGGCACCTACGATACGGTCGGCAGCACCTGAGGCAAGCAAACACTTTCCGATCACCGCAGCAAGAGCGATAACAACTCCAATTTTACCTGCCGTTTCTCCAAAACTCAACAAGACAGGAGCCACTGAACTAGCTAAGCCTACAGTTAGTACACTAACAACAAGTGCAGCAATTAAGAGCGCTAGGAATGCATGCACTCTGAGAAATAGCATTAGGCCAAGCACTAAGATTACTCCAGCTAGCACTGCTATGGGTGCAGATACGATTGCGTTAGAATTAGTGCTTTGAGCTCCTACAGAAAGAGGTATAATTATTCCAGTGATTAGGAATAAAGTGCCGAGACGCTTCGGGTTGATCATGGCGAAAAGTTAAGCCGACGATTCGATTTACCCCTCAATAAAGCCCCAGACTATAATTATGCTGTTACTTTCTTTTGTTTGGCAGTCGCCGGCTCAGGGCTGAGCATTGGGAAAGAAAGGATGAAGGTCGTTCCAACTCCAAAGGTTGATTCTACGCGAATACTTCCTCCAAGCTTTTTCATGATGCGTTGGCAAAGAGCTAAGCCAATACCGTTGCCTTCATATTTCTCTCTCAAATTCAGGCGCTCGAAGACTCCAAATACCTTGGTAATGTTTTCTTCGGTTATGCCAATACCATTATCCTTCACATGCACCTCAAACGAACTAGCTACAGCTTTCGCGAAAACATGAACTTCGGGAACAACCCCATCACGCTTAAATTTGAGTGCGTTCGAAATTAAGTTCTGAAGAAGTTGCTGCGACCAAGTTGGTGTGGCAATTACTTCTGGCAGCTCATCAATAACTAAGGAAGCACCCTCTTCTGCTAAACGAGCGGATACTGTCTGTTTTACAGTAGCTGCAATCTGATTAAGACTTACAATTTCAGTTGTAATCTGATCAGTGCCTACTTCTGCAAACCTTAATAAGTCCGTTACGAGTGTCGTTCCACGCTCAGCAGCATCGTTTATATAAGCTATGTATTCCCGTCCACTATCGTCTAGTTTATCAGCATATCGACGGTCAATCAATTTTGCGAAGTTAGACATCGTGCGGAGCGGCTCTTTGAGATCGTGGCTTGCGGCATGGGCAAACGTGCGTAATTCTCTATTCGCTTCTTCAACTGCAAGTTGAGTCCTATTTTGAACGGTAACATCTCGCATTACACTCACGCGGATATTATCCTCGCCTGGAATACAAAACGTATAAATTTCAAAATCAATTATTGCCCCGAATTTGGAAACATGTCGCCAAGGATAACGAAGGTCTTCTCCTTTGTCTAGTTTTTCCTTGATTGCTAGTCGATGTTCAAGAGTAGTTGTTCCATCGGCCTGATACTCCGGACTAATTTCGACAGGTCCTTGGCTAAACATCTCCTCTTTTGAGTATCCAAGTAGCATACAGAACGTGGAGTTTATCTCTAGAGGCTTGTCTTTAATGCCATCGTAAATTACAATGCCGTCAAAAGCGTTATCAAATAGCTTTCTGTATCGATTCTCTGAACGAGTAAGGTGTACCAACGTATTCTGGTGTGCATTAGCCTCACGCTCTAGATTTCTTTTCTCATTTTGAACCGCAAGCGTTAGAGCTTCTTGTTTCTCCAACCCTTTCTGCCATCTATCGCCATATCGCTTTATAGAAACCTCAATAGCATGCCCCATGCCCATTGTGATGGCGATAAAGAACAAAGAACGAACAAGTCCAAGAGAGAGAATTGCTGTTGGGACTTTTATTGCTGCTTCCTCTGGTTGACCAGCTAAGGCTATAGATACTAGTGCAATGATGCTTGTGACTAGCATAATCATTCTGCTCTTCCTTTCAGCAAAACACATCCACCAAAGGATTGGATATAAACAAAATAAGTACGCCCCACCTGTAGCAAAACCACTTGGCTTCCCTAGAAAAGGATAATTTAAGACCCAAACAAGAACTAATCCACCCGCAAAAAAAAGCCGAAGCGCACTTTTCTTGTATCCAAGCAGTGAAAGCGCATAAGACGCCCCACACAACGACATTAAAATAAACGAAAGTAAACTAGGCTGAATGCCTAAGTAGTATGAAACAACTACATACAATGACGCGAAGACTGTGGTCATTGGAATCAGGAAACGTATTGCTCCCTCTCTAAAAAAACTAGTAAACTCTTCTGTTCCAGTAGATGTCTCCATAAATCGGAGCCTACTTGATAGAATTGAATTTTTAGAGGTCTGGGTTGCCATCGTATTCTATCAAGTAAAAATCAGGCCATTTGCACGACTTACAGTTAGAATACTTGCATTGGGGTACGCTTTGACAGCGTATTTATCCTGTTACAAGGTTGTTCAAAGAGAGTAGGCAAAAAAAATTCCCCGACGTAGTGTCGGGGAACGGTAAAACAAAAACTATGAACAAACACTCGATTTAAGAAGGTCAAGAGCCGCCGTGCAGCAAATGACCGTCAAACACATATAAGCAATCATTATGCCAAATCAATTAGCTATGAGCCTTGTATAAATGTGCTACATCCATTACGTAACAATTCTCGTGCCAAACATTACACTTTATCATATACGTTTAGATGTGGTGCTTTCGCGCATCTTAGCCCCTAAGCTGACCTATGAATCCTCGCGCTGCCCTTTACATGCTTTTTAGCTCAATGGCATTTGCTGTCATGTACTTGCTAGCAAAAAAGCTATCCCACTACGGAGGCTTTGAACTTACTTTTTTCAGGGCAATTGGTACATGGGTTCTAGCACTCGGCTACCTTTTGATTAAAGGCATTTCCCCTATTGGTAATCGACCAAAATGGTTGCTCGCACGCGGCATAACTGGTGGACTATCCTTACTTCTCTTCTTTACTGCTATTGAGCACGTTCCTATTACTGCTGCTGTAGCCATTCGTTATTTGTCACCACTCTTCGGGATTGTTTTTGCTCTCTGGTTTCTAAAAGAGCGAGTAAGACCAATCCAATGGTTTTTCTTCCTTATGGCCTTTAGTGGTGTAGTACTGCTAAAAGGCTTTGATGGTCGAATTGATGGCTTTGGCTTGGTGTTGATTCTAGCATCTGCAGTATTGGGAGGCACTACACTATTTATCGTTCGATACATTGGAAAAAGCGAGCATCCACTTGTTATAATCACCTACTTCACAGGAACGGCTATGCTTTTAGGCTTGCTCGGAATGCTCTTCAGTGAAGGCGCTTACCAAGCTCCAAGCCAAGAAGACTTGATTCCAATTGTCGCCATTGGGCTCGTAGGATTTGTTGGCCAAGTTTTCATGACTATCGCTATGCAAATAGAAGTGGCCAGTAAAGTGATGCCGCTCAAATACTTAGAAGCAGTCTTTTTGCTCGGCTTATCCTTCGTATTTCTAAATGAAACTTACGGACTCTATGCGCTGCTAGGCATGTTGCTGATTCTAGCTGGGAACGTCCTCAATGTCTTTACGAAGAAGCGGGCGGAGACGTGAGAACTGGGACTTGAGACATGGACGCAAGACTACAAAACCCACCCTTTGTAATAAAATCTGCGATAGTAATGTGAGATGTGAGATTGCTCAGGGTTGCACAAACATCTTTTAGCCGCGTAGCTAGGATCTTGTTCTACAGGGTTTAGCTAGCATTTGACTACTTGGGCGTTAAAGCACGCTGAACCTGATGATTATCCAAATACCTCAAGTAGCAAAGCCTCCAATTCAACCTTGTCGATCTCATCGAAACTTGCAACCTCAGTACTGTCAATATCTAGCACTCCAAATAAAGTGCGTTTACCTGTTTCGCTTACGCTAAAACATGGAACAACAATCTCCGAAACTGAGTTTGGGTCGCAGGCAATGTGATCGGTGCCTTGAGCAAGAGCATGAACATCTGTTTCGATGATTGTCTCTTCTGAAGAAGCTGCCCTGCCGCAAACGCCTCTTCCTAAAGCAATGCTCAAACAAGCAAGCGTCCCTTGGTAAGGTCCAACTTTCAACTTGCCTTCTTTTAAATCGTAGAATCCTGCCCAATAGGCATAAGGTAGGTGCATCTTAATGAGACATGCTAATGTCGCTTGCTTGATAACAACATCGGTCTCTCCCGAAAGGGTAGCTTGAGCGGCGGCGCGTAATTCAACATATGCTGCGCGCTTCAATGCAGGACTTAGATTTCTGGAAGGAGAAACAAAAGCTGGAAAATCGGTGGTCAGGGTCATGAGCGGAGTTGTATCTAGACAAGATGCTGAGGGGACGCTGTAATGGTTAACGTTTGAAAGTCTGTTTTAGCGGAAGCGAGTCAGAAAAAAAGTGTTAAGACACCAAACTTCCTTCTAACGCTGGATTTCCACCAATCGCTGCCTCGGGCTTGTCCTTCCCGAGGATCTTCTTGATGAATAGTTCTAACTTGTAAAAGAGGAGAAACATTACTGGAATGACAATCAACGTCAGAAAGGTTGCAAACGTAAGGCCGTAAACGACCGTCCATGCCATCGGCCCCCAAAACGCAGTATTATCTCCACCCAAGAAATATTGAGGATCTAGATCACTCACCAAAGTGAAGAAGTTGATGTTCAGACCGATCGCAAGTGGAATCAATCCAAGTACAGTTGTGATCGCTGTGAGGAGTACTGGACGCAGACGTGTACGACCAGCAAACTTGACAGCCTCTACAATCTCGGTAATGGGCAAGCGTTCATCATCAGAAACATTGAGCTCCTTTCGCCGCTCTTTGATTTTGAGGTTGATATAATCCATTAGTACGATGGCATTATTCACCACGACACCCGCCAAGGAAATCACGCCAATCGAAGACATTGCAAACGAAAACGTCTGTCCAGTAAATACATAGCCAAGTAATACTCCAATCAACGAGAAAAGAATACTCAAGCCGATAATGATTGGTGCTGATAACGAGTTGAATTGCGCCACCAAAATGATCAAAATCGCAAAGACCGCAAGTAAAAAAGCGTTACCCAAAAAGGCAATGTCCTTGGCTTGTTGCTCTTGCTCCCCTGTGAAATCGTAAGTTATTCCTTCGGGCAATGGATAGGCCGCCATCAACTGTTTGAGATCCTCATTGATCTGGTTGGCATTCGCACCTTCGGTAACGTTAGAGTAAACCGTGATAACGCGTTTCAAGTCTTTACGCTTGATCGAGGTGTAGGTACTTGAATAATCTGTGCTCGTCACTGCATTGATTGGCACCTGTGCAATGCGGCCATTCGCTGGGTTACGGAATGTAATCGGTTGATTAAGTAAGGCAGTGATGTTGTCACGATAGATCGTATCCAAACGAACAAAGATTGGATACTCATCCTCCCCTACTTTAAATTGACTCACCTCATTACCATACACACTTGTTCGAAGCGCCATCGCGATATCATAAGTGCTGATCCCATATCGCCGAGCTGCATCTCTGTCTACATTGACTATCAGCTCGGGCTTACCAAGTTGTACATCTGTTTTCAACTCCTCAATACCTCGAATTTCTTCCTTGTTGAAGTAGTTGATGACATCTTGGGCAAGTGGTATAAGTTGGTCAATATCATCACCTCTCAATTCCAAGTTGATCGGTTTCCCCGTTGGAGGGCCATCAGAGTTCTTATCTACGACAATCTGTACTCCAGGATATTGACCAACTGATTCTCTAATGTCTGCCATTGCATCACGCGTCGATAATTCACCTCGGTCTGCACTAGGCACAAAGGCTACAGAAATACGCGCTTTATTCGGTGAAAACCCAGGTTCAGGTGGCCCTGAAGGATCGGCGGTATTCTCTCCGATTTGAGCCAATACATTTTCTACGATCGGAGCGTAAGGCTTCAGGGCAGTTTGAAGTTTTCCTTCGATTTGACCAACGAGCTTATCGCTGGCACGAATATCAGACCCGAGTGGAAGGTCAACGAAAATATTTACGTAAAGTGGATCTGCCGTCGGAAAGAATTCAGTTGGAGGAGGATTGTTCGCAAAGAGAACAAATGAACCAATCAACGCAGCGAATGTGCCTCCAAATACTACATAGGCATACTTAAGTGCCCATCCAACAAACCCATCGTATACAACCTCCAGCCACGGTAAAAAGCTGTTTTGGAATACAAAACTCAGCGGACGCAAAATCCAGAAGTATCCAAGGTTGATCAATAAGGCAATCGCCATGAGGTTGCGACCTATCATAAACGGGCGGCCAGGTCCTGCAGCATACGCTTCGGCCCCTACTCCACCCTCAGCACCTGCACTTATGAAATGAAACACGACCGCAAGAATCAAGAATATAGCTGAGCCAATTAGGTTATTACGCACCTTCTTACGTCTGGCCGCTTCAGTTTCGGCAGCGGCGTCTACACTCATGAAGGTTGCTGTAAATACTGGATTTATAACCAAAGCAACAAAGAGGCTTGAAGCCAAAACAATGATCAACGTGATCGGCATGTACTTGAAAAATTCACCAATCAAACCTGGCCAGAAGGCAAGTGGAACAAAGGCTGCAAGCGTCGTCATTGTTGAGACAATGATTGGTACTGCTACTTCTCCAGTTCCTAATCGTGCTGCTTCACCTGAAGAATAGCCTTCTTGCATGTACCTGTAGATGTTCTCAATCACTACGATACCATTATCTACCAAGAGGCCAAGCGCCAAAATGAGGCTAAAGAGTACGACAACATTCATCGTGGTTCCAGTAGCATTGAGCACTAAAACACCAAGAAGAATGGAGAGCGGAATTGCCAGTCCTACGAAACTTGCATTTTTTAAACCAAGGAAAAAGAGCAAGACCAAGACCACGAGAATGACCCCGGAAATAATCGAGTTTTCAAGGTTGCTCACTTGATCACGCGTAGCAACACTCAGGTCATTAAAAAGTGAAACTTCAAGAGAAGCTGGAAGTCTTTCTTTTTCTTCGGCAATGACTTCTTTAATCTTGTCTGCTGCAGAAAGTAAGTTTTGGCCTTGTCGCTTAATGATATTCAAGCTAATCACAGGCAAGCCATCAACCCTAGAAATTGAAGTCGGGTCCTCAAAGCCATAGGTAGCTTTACCGATGTCTCGTAAGTAAATCGGACGTTGATTCTCGGCCTTTACGATTAAGTTTTCAAGTTCACGAACGTTCTCGAACTCTCCTACTACTCGAATACCACGGCGAAAATCATTCGTTACAACTTCACCTCCAGATATCGTGAGATTCTCTGTTTGAATCGCTTGGGCAACGTCATTGAAGCTTACCTGAAGACTTTGCATCTTAGGCAAGTCCAAGTCGACGCGTACTTGGCGTTCTTGTGCTCCTTGCACTTCTGCCCTTGCAATCTCGTCGATACCCTCAATTGCTTCTTCGAGGACCTCAGCATAATCGAGCAGCACATCATTTGGAAAATCTCCAGCAACGTTGACCGTCACGATCGGTATCTCAGCAAAGTTGATATCTTGAACGAGTGGATCTGAAGGAAGGTCGTTAGGAAGCTCACTCGCTGCTTTGTCTACCGCATCCTTGATGCGACGTTTTGCCTCTGTGATGTTCTCATCAGAACTGAATTCGGCGATAACAACAGAGAAATCCTGAACACTAGAACTTGTAATGTTGTCAATCCCTGTTACCCCTTGAAGCTCACGCTCGATAGGGCGAGTAACTAAGTTTTCAATCTCCTCTGCAGAGTTACCGGGGTATGGCGTATTGATGTAAATCGTCGGTAGACTTACCTCTGGAAATTGCTCTTTCGGAATAGTGCTGTATGCACCAAGTCCAAAAATGAGAATCATCAACGTGAGTAGGAAAACACTTGTCGCGTTACTCACCGATATCTCGGTGATTCCGAACCTACGTTTTGGTTCTTCTGGCTGCTGCGACTGCTGGTTAAGATCTGCCATGATAGGATACTGAGAGCGAGGCGGAAAAAGTAAGAGGAGGTTCTAGTTGATATTCGCCTGCGCAACAGGCTTGTCCATTTGAAGCTTGATTGCCTCACCATTAGAAAGTGAGCGCATTCCTTCAGTAACTAGAATGTCACCTGGAGAAACACCACCAATAATCTCACGATTGATTGCGTCGTTTTCTCCCGTCTGGATGTAAGCTTTAGTGGCCGAATAAACATCCTTTTGGCCTTCCATCGGCTTAGCTAGATAGACGTACTCACGTCCATCGATTTCTTCAAGAATAGTTTCACTGCCAGCAACGATAACGTCATCATTTTGATAGTCTACGAGATAAACTGATGCAAGCATGTTAGGCTTGAGCATGCGGTCGCGATTGCTGAGGGCAAGCTCAACTCGGAAGGTTCTGTTGGCGGCATCGATGGTTCGACCAATGTCCGTAACACGCGCCTCACGAATCATGTCAATGTTTGGAAACTCGACACGTACCTTTTGTCCTTTCTTCACGGAACGCAAATAGCTTTCAGGAACATCGGCGACAACCTTTACCGTTGCAGCATCTAGAATTTGCATGAGTGGCATACCAGGTGCTGCGTACTCTCCAGCATTGACCATTTTCTGTTCTACCGTTCCTGAAATCGGAGCTTTGATAGCTGACTTTGCTAGGTTGAGGTCAAGCTGTTCGAGTGCTTTGTTGAGGCGATCTACAGCGTTTTTCGCTTCAAGCAGTTGAACCTCCGTTCCAATGTTTTGTGCACGTAGTCGTTCTTGTCGAGCTAGGATATCCTTAGCTAATTCAAGATTGGTGTTGAGCTCAGCTTTCTGCACGTTTACAGATTCGAGATCGATGCGCACGACTGTCTGTCCTTTCTTAACGTACTGTCCATCCTTAACTAAAACGGATGTCACTCGTCCTGGAATCTCAACTGTAACGACCGCAATTTCATCGCTTTCTACTGACGCTTGCAGTTCAATTTCGCGCTTAAAATTGATTGCTTCTAGGGTCTTTGCTTTTACTAAACGTGTGTCTACTGCTTTGGTGTCCTCTCCAGCTGCGCGTTCGAGCTCAGCAATCTGCGTGTTAATCTCACGGATCTCTCGCTTCTTGGCGTCGAGCATTGCGAGTTGTTCTTCGCGCGTTTCTGGAACCTTAAATTCTGTATCACCACCGCAAGCGGCAATCGAAACAAGTAGTACTGATCCTACCAGAAGTTGAGTGAGTAAAGATTTCATGCTATTAAACTTAATGCGGTCGTTCCGCTTGGTTGTCAGGTTGGGTTTTCCCGAAAGGAGAAAGAAAATGCGCTATGATTAGAGTTCGCCTAGTGCATCCTCATAATCGACGTAGGCCACTGCCAGGTCGTACAAAGAATTTGTCAGGGCATCTTGTGCTTGATAAAGTTCAGACTGAGCTGCGTTCACTTCTAAACTCGAACCAACTCCTTCGCGGAATTTGATTTGAGCAACGCGGTAAATTTCTTCGGCGAGTTTGATAGAATTTTCGCGCAGCTGCACATTAAGGCGAGCATTGCGGACAGATGCCTCTGCATTCACAAGCGCTAGTCGAGCGCCTTGTTCAAACTCTTGAATTTGAATACGCGTCTTTTCTGTTCGTGCAAGCGCTCTTTCTTTTTGCGCTCGTTTATTGAAGCCATCGAAGATTGGAACATTGAGTGAAACCCCAACTACTGTAGTTGGTATCCACGGGTTTTCGTTCGAATCAAAAAGATCATTTCGTTGTAGTTGTCGAGTGTGGCTGCCAAAAGCGACAAGGCTTGGATAGTAGCCAGACTTAATACGCTGTAGATCGATCGCATTGAGGCTATCTGCCACTTGCAAGGTTGCGTATTCTGGTCGCTGACTTGGAGAAAAATTCTCTAACCCCTTAAGCTCTTCAACCCTCGCTGTGCCTAGTGCTTCATCGAGTGAAGTCATTAATTGAACAGGTTCGCTGATGGGATATCCCATTTGAAACTTAAGTACATTTTCGCTGATCTCGATGACCTGCAAAATTGCTTCTCGCTGCGCAGCAAGATTATTGAGAGCGAGCTGTAGCCGATCGACACTTAGCTTTTCAGCAAAACCCTCGTCATACAGCGCCGTCGTCTCGCCTAGAGTTGCTTCGAGGTTATCTACGTTTTTCTGTAAGATTTCGAGATTGCGTTGCGCGATCAATGTTGCTAGATATGCCTTTGCAACTTTACTACGTGTTTGATATCGTGTCTGATCTAGTGTTTTGACTGCTAGATTCTTGTAGAGTTTTGCTCCTTTTAAGGCGATAAAGAACGTCGCATCGAATAATAACGCGGAAGCTTCCACACCGGCTGAGAGCGAATTCTTTAAGCCGAAAGTAACAGGGGTAAAAGCTCCAGAAGGCTGCGGTACAGGAATGATTTCTTGAGTGACACTATTTTCCACGTTCTCTCCATTTAGAACGCCATAGACGAGTGGTGAGATAAAATCAGGGAATAGCTGCTGCGGTATCTGAGGGAAGTGCTGGTAGCCTAATGATCCATTGACTTGTGGAATTCCAATCGACGTAGTTTCCTTGATTTGACCTTCTGCTTCTGCCAGGTCAGCCTGTGCAATACGCACTGAAGCTGCGTGCGATTCTGCGTAGGAAAAGGCCTCCTCCATTGTGAAGGATTGAGCGAAAACACCAGATGCCAAGGCGAAGCTTAGGAAAAAGGTAAAGAATGCGCGGAGTTGAGGTTTTGGCGAAAGCATAACTAGGCGTTCGTTGAACGTTCGAGGTAGGTAGAGAGTAATTCACGGCCAGCTGGTGAGCTAACGCCGAGCAAATGGTAGAGAATGAATTGGTTTGCGAGGTTATTCCACTCGTCTTGTCCAATTTTCATTCGACTAGGATCCATCATGGCTTGTGGAGCACTGACAAAAATCTGGGCGATTAATTCTAGGTGCATATCTGAG
>CALDTK010000147.1 GCA_937924035.1 uncultured Saprospiraceae bacterium
GAACGTACTGGGATTGAGGAACGGCGATATGCGACCAAAAGCACAGAAACTACGGCTACCATGGGAGCCGAAGCTGCCAGGCGAGCCTGCGAGGCAGCTGGGATTCAACCCAGTGAAATTGATTTTATCGTCTTCGCTACGCTTTCTCCAGACTACTATTTCCCAGGTTGCGGTGTATTGGTTCAACGTGAACTCGGCATTACCGAAGGTGAGTGTGGTGCGCTAGATGTCAGAAACCAGTGCTCCGGCTTTGTCTATGCCTTGAGCGTTGCTGACAAGTTTGTAGCTAGTGGAATGTATAAGAACGTCCTCGTCGTAGGATCCGAGATGCATTCTATGGGGCTTGACTTTTCTACGGAGGGTAGGGGAGTTACTGTCATTTTTGGTGATGGAGCTGGAGCTGTAGTCGTGCAGCCTAGTAATTCACAAGAGTCTGCAATTTTAGCCTCAGCAATGCATGCTGATGGTACGTATGCCGAGAAACTCGCCATGATGAGCCCAGGCTCTCACGGCGGTAAACATTTGCGTGACCAAGGAGATAACCGAGATTGGGGCTTTGCGCCTCAAGAAGATCACGGAGGAATTTTCGCAACACAAAAAATGCTTGATGGCGGAGAATTTTATCCCGTCATGGAGGGGCAGTTTGTCTTCAAACTTGCCGTCCAGAAATTTCCAGCTGTCGTTTTGGAAGTTTTAGCGAAAGCTAGCCTTACCGTCGACGACATCGATATGCTCATCCCTCACCAAGCCAATTTGCGTATTGCTCAGTTCGTACAGCGCACGCTCAAACTGCGTGATGATCAAGTTTACAATAACATTCAGCGCTATGGAAATACCACCGCCGCAAGTGTACCCATAGCCTTAAGTGAAGCGATTGCAGAAGGAAAAGTAAAGCGAGGTGATGTAGTTGTACTAGCTGCGTTTGGTAGTGGCTTTACTTGGGCTGGAGCGGTATTTCGCTACTAATTTGCCCACTCAAAAACCTGCATCGGAGCATCGTTATTTACTACGACGATTAGCTTCTTCCCATTTGCAAGGTGCACAAGCTTCATGTCTCGTAGGGCAAGGCTAAGACCTAGCTGGTCGTTTACCACATTTCCACCTGTCATTAGCACACCGTTGAGTGCGTCTAGGCGACCAGTCTCGGCGTCAACGTCATAATTGTTGCCACCCAAGAGCAGACTATTCTCAATCGGTAAAATGCAGTTTACAGCACCTGCTTGCACAGCCTGAGGCAGTGGTTCTAACTTTTGGGTTGAGCTCTTCCAGATCGAAGACTCAAGGTTGTTGGCCTTTAAATGCATGGCCTTGGAGAGCACTTCTTCTCCGAAAGCGTCTTCCATTGTGGAATTAGCATACTTCGCGTAACGTTGGAACTGCTTTTTCAAAACAGGTAGCTGCTTTATGAGTGCATCGCGTGTTGCCAATGGATAGGTTTTGCCTCGATCTTCAACCGCTAGGATCGGATCGATTTGACCATTATGGTCATAGTCTGCCGCATACATGTGTATAGGCGCACGGTGGCGAGAATTGAGCCCAATATTGCCCAAAAGGATGTCATCCTTTCCATCACCATCTTGATCACTAGCTACAACACAATTGTACCAGCCGGTTGCTTCATGGAGCCCAATCCACTCAGTAATATCTGCCCATTTCCCAGAGCTTTTGCCGTAAACTCTTGGTGCCATCCATTCTCCTGTTACGACAAGTTCAGGAGTATCGTC
Organism: uncultured Saprospiraceae bacterium; assembly: GCA_937924035.1. Lineage (GTDB taxonomy): Bacteria > Bacteroidota > Bacteroidia > Chitinophagales > Saprospiraceae > CALDTK01. Next base: position 1,725 of record CALDTK010000147.1, read on the forward strand.
TCCTGCGAGTTCAGCCAAGGTGGCACTTGTTACCATCCCCACTTGAGCAAGTTCGGGAAGTAACGAAGAAGTGGCATCAATAAATTTTCCTCCATCGTTACGTAGCACGTATGAACGTGGCTTCAATGGGTACTTGCCAGGAGTGACGCGACCACCTACAAAAAGGTCAAGGTCACCGTCTCCATCAGCATCAAAAGGTTGAACGCAACTACCAGGACTTACTATTCCGACCACAGCTTCTGGAATCATTTCGAATTTGCCGCCATTGTTACGATAGTATCGGTCTAAATAATTGGATGATCCTAGCGAAGTTGTATTTCCGCCACTTACCACATAGAGGTCGAGGTCGCCATCACCATCTGCATCAAAAAATGTTGCGTCCGTGTCTTCATATTCAGCGTCCTTATTGAGTGCCGGTTGTGCGCTTTCGCTAAAACGTGAATTGCTCCCTTGGGTAAATAATTTTGGCGCTTGGCCACTCGCGCCACCTACAAAAACATCTTCGCGACCGTCTCCATTAACATCTGCAACAGCCAATGCTGGACCTTCACGACTGACCCTGTGAGGGATGAGAGGTTCTCTTCCGAAGTCTTCGAATTCATTCTCTGTATGGACAAAAGACAGACCTGAGTTGTTGACTTGCTTTAAGGCTTTAGAAACTCTCGCGCTCATGAGAATTGAAGCGACGGAGTACTCACTAGAAGCTTCTTTTGCCGAAAGGCTAAGGGTTTGATCTACCTCAATACCTGTTTTTAGGAGGCTAGATCCATTTGGGAAACGGACAATTACAGAGTCTACAGTTTTAGCAGAAGCTAAACCAATCACTAGTTTGGAAGTGACTGCACTAAAAAATCCGCGCGTTCTGCGAAGCTCTTGGACATGGACATTCCTGCCTTGAACAACGCGAACCATTGCACCAATCGCTTCGGTATTTTGTGCATCACCTGTTAGATCAAGAACGAGTGAATGACCTTCGCCACGCTCCTTAGCTTGATTGCTAAATACCCCTGCTTTACCATCGATATTGTTGATGATGAGGTCGAGGTCTCCGTCATTGTCTAAATCTGCATAAGCTGCTCCTGTGCTATAGGTTGGTTGATTAATCCCCCATTTCGCACTCACATTTTCAAAGCTTCCGTCTTCTTGTTGGGCATACGCATAGTTAGGTAAGAGAGATGTTGGAATTAATTCCGCGTACTTGTCGAAGGTTCCAAACTTCTCTTTGGTTAAGCCACCAGATCGCTTCACACTATCTACGGTGTAGGTGAGATAATCGAGGTTACTCACATCGCGGCGATAGCCGTTGGTGACATAGAGATCTGGCTTTCCGTTGAGATCAAAATCAGCTATAAGGGGCGCCCAACTCCAGTCAGTGGCATCCATTCCTAGTAATTGCGCTTGATCACTGAATCCACTACCAGTGTTCATTTGTACAGTGTTGCGCATCAATTGATTTTTGTAACCATAGCGCTTCAAACTGTTGAATCGCTCCTGAATCATAGTGGTCATCAAGCGCTTGCGACGTTCTAAATCTGGCGCCAACATGTCAAGGCTCACCACATCAGGTTTTGCATCACCATTTAGATCGGCGATGTCAACTCCCATGGTATGATTGCTCATGTGGCGTAGCCACTGGTCTGTTTGATCTTCAAAGGAGCCGCCTTTTTTACCGATGAGAATTTGATCTGGTTCGATATAGTCGTTCCCAATGTAGAGGTCGGTGATACCATCTCCGTTTAAATCAGAAGCGGTAACACTTAGGCCCCATGCTCGATTGATAAGTCCTTTTTGCTCGGTTACATCGACAAATTTGCCATCGCGATTTTCATAGAGTCTGTCCGTGTCATACGTTGTCCAAGGATCGGTATTTCGTTCGTAGCCGCCCTCAACAGGTTTGGCCTGAACAGAATTCACCCGCGTAAAGTCGATTGGGTGATTAAGGACATAGGCATCAAGATCGCCGTCTTGGTCGTAATCGAAAAAGTTAGCATGGTTACTAGCGCTAGGATCATTTAGGCCATAAGTGGCTCCCTGTTCGGTAAAGTTGCCTTTGCCATTATTGATGAATAGAAGGTTGCGACGAACGTCTGTGGCTTGCATTCCGGTGCGCGTAACATAAAGATCCGGGCTATCATCTGCATTGATGTCGACAACGCTCACACCCGTTTTTATCCCTTGAGCAGCAGCAACTCCTGCGGCTTCTGCCTTTTCTTCAAAGGTCCAATTTCCTTTGTTGATGTAGAGGGCGTTAGGCCCCATCGTAGCAGTAAAATAGAGGTCTTCGAGGCCGTCTCCGTTTACATCAAGAACGGCAACACCGCCTCCATTGTAGAGATAACTATTGATGAGAATGTTGTTTTCCCAAGTCTCATCTACATGGTTGACAAAGTCTATCCCAGAACTATTTGAAGCAACCGATTGAAAAAGAGTTGGTCCCTCATATACATCGATTGGATTAGAAGCGCTGGACGATTGCTGAGCGTCTGGTGAGCAAGCTTGCGCCAAAACCGCCAAACTGACCAATAAAATCCAAAAGTGAGGCTGAAAACTTAACTTCATAACCCGACAAAGGTGCGCGGAATTAGAACGTGGTGCCAGTATACATTCACAAAATATTGACGACGCATTAGCTTCTGTTTAAGCACCTTAATTGAAACTATGGACGTTAAGTTGCAGGATGTTAGGTTTAACAACGACCTTTACACGCTCTTAAGAACACTTGATGCTGATGACCACGCTATATAGAATTTCTTTGTTATGCCTGCTTATGAGCATGAGTGTTTTAGCACTTTCTCAAGCGGAGCCTTCATCGAAAGAGTCCTTTGAACGACGGACGCGCCAGCAAAAAATTGGGCAGCACTACATCCCTTCTGATCTTAATGATGCGATGAAAACGCTCGATGGGATTGTGCCAGAAGATTCAAAAGAGAATTATGTGTCTCAATCAGAAGATTTTGTGGTAGAGCGATTGTTTTTTTCTTTCGGTCGTTGGCTTGCTATCAATTGGGGCTTATACGACGGTTCTAGGTTTTCACTCTACTTGCAAAAGTTAGGCGTAGATCAGCCTGATGGTCAAAAGGAGCTGATCATGCGTGCATATCACCGCTACCTTAATAATAAGGACTTGGATGTTCGCGATTTAGTGACACGATACAAGCGTCAAAAGGTGGTTCAGGATTCTATAAGAAGGTCAAATGCTGAAGTGATCGAGACATTTACTCGTCCAGCGAAAGACACCCTAAACAGAGGGTAACCAACACATATAGTCAGGTATTTTATAGGGCGTAGACAAGATTTACGAACAGATTTTTTATCTCGTATGCTTTGGCCGCTTACTTTCGCGCCGCTATCGCAACCCGATTTAGGAACTTGCGTTAGGTAAGATGTTACGAGTTTTGGCGAAAGCCTAAAAAGAAAGAGCCCCCTATAATGCCAAAGAATCTACTCATTGTCGAGTCACCTGCGAAGGCAAAAACAATTGAAAAATACCTAGGTGGAGATTTTGTCGTAAAATCTAGCCGAGGCCACATTAGAGATCTTCCGAAGCGACAGGATTCTATTGACGTAGAGAATAATTTTGCTGCTACTTACGAAGTCAGTCCAGATTCTAAACGAACAGTAGCAGAACTGAAAACGGCGATGAAAGGGTCAGAAGAAGTTTGGCTCGCAACGGATGAGGACCGTGAAGGGGAGGCTATCAGCTGGCACCTTTGCGAAGTACTCAAGCTCGATCCTGCACACACGAAGCGAATCGTTTTCCGTGAGATCACGAAAACAGCCATTCAAAAAGCTGTAACTCAACCTCGCACTGTTGATCTTGATTTGGTGAATGCGCAACAAGCGCGTCGCATTCTTGATCGTTTGGTAGGATATGATCTAAGTGGTGTCCTTTGGAAAAAGGTGAAAGGGGGCTTGAGCGCTGGACGTGTTCAATCTGTAGCGGTAAAAATCGTAGTTGAACGTGAACGTATTATACGTGAGTTCGAACCAAAGCCTTACTTCCGTTTATTCGCAGATTTTCTGCTTGCAGGTGAGCGAGGTGGAGAGGTTACCATGCGCGCAAATCGCAAGGACAACATAGAGACTGAAGGAGATGCCGAGAAATTCCTCATGGATTGCCGAGGGGCGATTTATGAAATCAAAGACATCGTAAAGAAGCCAGGTAAGAAAAAACCAGCAGCTCCATTTACAACTTCAACGTTGCAACAGGAAGCAAGTCGTAAGCTTGGAATGACTCCAAAGCGAACGATGTCAGCAGCGCAACGTCTGTACGAATCAGGTCACATCACCTACATGCGTACCGATTCGGTCAACTTGAGTAACGATGCCATGACATCGGCTAAGAATCAGATCGAAAGTGCCTACGGAAACAACTACTACGAGCGTCGCACATTTAAGTCTAAAAGCAAGGATGCGCAAGAAGCGCACGAGGCCATCCGTCCTACAAACTTTGGCGCGCACACTGTTCCAGTAGCAGAGCGTGATCAGTCTCGGTTGTACGAATTGATCTGGAAGCGAGCGATTGCTAGTCAGATGAGTGAGGCAAAGACGGAAAAAACCACGGCTACTATTGGCATCTCTACCAAGCCAGCCGAAGCGCTTACAGCGAGTGGAGAGGTGATCATCTTTGACGGTTTCTTGCGTGTATACCAAGAAAGTCGTGACGACGACGAAGGTGAAGACGAAACCACAAAAGGACTGCTTCCCCCAATGAAAGTTGGACAGAAGTTGAAGCTGGGTGAGCTTACGGCTGAAGAAAATCTGACACGTGCTTCGAAGGGCCGCTTTTCGGAAGCATCCTTGGTAAAGGAGTTGGAAAGCCTAGGCGTTGGTCGACCATCAACATATGCACCGACGATTTCTAGAATCATGGATCCTGCTCGTGGATATGTGGTGAAGGAAAAGCGAGAAGGTACTGATCGCCAGTTTGCGAAATACGTTCTTAATAATGCAGGAGAAGTTAAAGCTGATCCATTCACGAAGAAAGTAGGTGCGATTAGTAACCAGCTTGTACCAACGGACTTGGGAATGATCGTTGTTGATTTCCTTGATATGCACTTCAAGGATGTGATGAACTATGGCTTCACAGCAGATATCGAGACGCAATTCGATGATATCGCTCAGGGTAAGGTCTCTTACCAAGATGTCTTAAGTGACTTCTATAGTCCCTTTAAGAATAAGGTTCAGGAAACGATTGAGACTGCAGAGCGCGCAAGTGGCGAACGTGAATTAGGAACAGATCCTGCGAGTGGTAGAACCTTACTCGTTCGCATGGGACGCTATGGGCCAGTTGCTCAAATTGGGAAGCCAGACGAGCTGGATGCAGGAGAAAAGCCGAAGTATGGCAACCTCCGAGCAGGTCAGAGTATGGAAGATATCACCTTTGAAGAGGCAATTGAGTTATTCAAGCTGCCACTTGATCTAGGAGATTACGAAGACAAGCCAGTTGTAGCTAATATTGGACGTTATGGCCCGTACATTAAATGGGGCGAGGCATTTGTAAACCTCCCTAAAGGCGAAGATCCATTAGGTCTAACCACAGAAAGAGCAATCGAACTCATTGAAGAGAAGAAGAAAGCTGATGCTCCAGTGGGTACCTATAAAGGTCATGACATCACTAAGGGTAAGGGGCGTTTTGGTCCTTTCTTAAAGTGGAATGGCCTTTTTGTTAATGTGCCTAAGCGCTATGACTTCGATACGATCTCTCACGAGGAGATGAACGAACTCATTGAAATCAAAGCACAGAAAGAGGCGAATCGTTACATCCACAATTGGATTGAAGATGAAGGCATTTCTGTAGAGAATGGCCGCTGGGGTCCAACGATCAAATTCAAAAAGAAATTTGTGAAGATGGGCGTTATGAAGAATGGCGAAAAGTGGACTCAAGAAGAAGCCAAGAAGCTTACTATTGAAGAAGTGAAAGCCATGATTGAGGAGCAAATTCCTGATGCGTTCAAGAAAAAGACGCGTAAGAAAGCTGCCACTAAGAAGAAACCTGCTGCGAAAAAGAAGCCAGCAGCAAAAAAGAAAGCTGCTGCTAAAAAATAAGCAACGCTTTTGGCCCGAGCACGTTGATATGATCAATACGCTCGGGCTTTTTTACGTAAAGAAGATTGAGCGCTACCGATTAAAACCCAATACCATGGCAGAGCAGGACAACAAGAAGAAAGAAGGAAACCAACTTAACATCGAACTTCCAGAGCAAATTGCAGATGGGATGTACAGTAATCTTGCTGTGATCACGCATAGTCCGACGGAGTTCATCGTTGATTTCATTCAGATCGTTCCTAATGTCCCAAAGGCAAAAGTCAAGAGTCGCATCCTTCTTGGGCCTCAAAACGCTAAGCGTTTGCTACGTGCTTTGGCTGAGAATGTCAAGAAGTACGAGTCTCAGTTTGGGGTAATTACTGAGCCAGAAGCTGGAAAAACGGGTTTCCCTCCTATGAGTTTTAATGCTCCTACTGGACAGGCGTAGAAGAATTGATAGTCCTGCGATTTGCCAATTCGTAGGACTATCAATTACCCTATTCAAAAAGTCCTTCAATCGTAGGACGCTCTGAGATTCCCAAGTGGCGATAAGCCTTTGAGGTAACTTCTCGTCCCCGAGAAGTACGTTGGATGTAGCCTTCCATAATCAAGAAGGGCTCGTGAACCTCTTCGATCGTTCCTGCCTCTTCACCAACTGCAGTTGCAATGGTTGTCAGTCCCACTGGACCTCCTTTGAATTTATGAATGATAGAGGTAAGGATGCGATTGTCCATTTCGTCAAGTCCTCCTTCGTCTACGTTAAGTGCCTTGAGTCCGTATTCCGCGATAGCCTTATCGATGGTGCCATTGCCTTTGATTTGGGCAAAATCTCGGATACGACGAAGGAGCGCGTTCGCGATTCGCGGAGTACCTCTTGAGCGTCGGCCAATTTCAATGGCACCATCAGCTGTTATCGGTACGCCCAAAATTTCGGCAGAACGCACGATGATCTTCGTTAGCGTTTCTACGTCGTAATAGCCAAGGAGGCATGTAATCCCAAAGCGAGCACGCATCGGGGCAGTAAGCAACCCCATGCGTGTAGTTGCGCCTACTAGGGTGAAAGGATTGAGTTGGAGTTGAACGCTTCTTGCATTCGGACCACTGTCTATCATGATATCAATCCTGAAATCCTCCATTGCAGAGTAGAGGTACTCCTCGACAACGTTGTTGAGTCGGTGGATTTCGTCTATAAAAAGTACATCGCCCGGATCTAGGTTGGTAAGCAGACCAGCGAGATCGCCAGGTTTTTCAAGCACTGGACCGCTAGACATTTTCAAGCCTGCACCAAGTTCGTGGCTTATAATGTGCGATAGAGTGGTTTTACCCAGTCCTGGAGGTCCATGCAATAAAACATGATCAAGCGCTTCTTCACGTTGCTTGGCAGCCGCAATAAAGATTTCTAGGTTTTCCACCAGCTTTTTCTGGCCACTGAAGTCTTTTAGCTGTTGCGGACGCAGGGCTTTTTCGACGGTTATTTCTTCTTGAGAGAGATTGTCGAGTGTTGGATCTAGCGCTTCGTTCATTTTTTCCGCTTGGCGTCGAAAGGTACACTAGTGAATTGACTTAGCGAAACAAATTGTTGGTTAAATGCATAGTAAACCGTTATTATGGTTTCTGGGCTTTACGGCCATTATTCCTTAGAAGTTCAAAAACTCAATTTGGGAAAGGATTTGAGCTTAGAAAATGCTCTTCTCAATTTGTCGTATCCAAACTAAAATCTGATCGTAAACCTCTAGTAGTAGTGGTGTAAAGCTTTCGCTAAAACACTACTTGCTACATCTTCGCGAACCATTACATTCGCTCTACGAAAAATACCCGAAAATGAGCCAAGGCCAAAAAATAACAATCACCAACGGAATCCTCAGTGTTCCTAATAACCCGATCATTCCTTTCATTGAAGGTGACGGAATCGGTCCAGACATCTGGGCATCAGCAGTTCGAGTACTCGATGCAGCAGTTGAAAAAGCATATGGTGGTAGCAAAAAGATCGAATGGATGGAAGTCCTTGCCGGTCAGAAGGCAATGGATCAAAAAGCAGAGTGGTTGCCTACAGCTACATTGGATGCAATTAAAGAGTATCTAGTTAGCATCAAAGGACCTCTTACGACTCCAATTGGTGGTGGCATTCGTTCTCTCAACGTAGCACTTCGTCAAAAGTTAGACCTATACGCTTGTGTACGTCCAGTTCAGTACTTCCAAGGTGTTCCTAGCCCTGTGAAGCACCCTGAGCAAGTTGACATGGTGATTTTCCGTGAGAACACTGAGGACATCTACGCTGGAATCGAGTTCCAAGAAGGAACTAATGATTGCGACAAATTCAAGCAGCTTCTCAAATCAAACTTTCCGGATCGCTACAAGAAGATCCGTTTCCCGAATACCGTCGGTCTTGGCATCAAGCCAGTATCTAAGGAAGGTACTGCTCGTGTTGTACGTGCTGCGATTCAATATGCAATCGACAACAATAAGGATTCTGTTTGCCTCGTACACAAGGGCAACATCATGAAGTTCACCGAAGGTTCTTTCATGGAGTGGGGTTACCAAACTGCTGCAGAGGAGTTTGGCGCAACACCTCTAGATGGAGGTCCATGGCACGTTATCGAAAAGGATGGCAGGAAGATCATCATCAAGGATGTCATCGCTGATGCAATGCTCCAGCAAATCATTCTTCGTCCTGCAGAGTATTCTGTAATTGCTACACTCAACTTGAATGGAGATTATATCTCTGATGCACTTGCTGCACAAGTTGGTGGAATTGGTATCGCTCCAGGTGCGAACATCAACTACAATACAGGAGCTTCAATCTTCGAAGCAACGCACGGGACTGCTCCTAAGTACGCAGGTCAAGATAAAGTGAACCCTAGTTCAGTAATTCTTTCTGGCGAAATGATGTTCCGTTATATGGGTTGGAACGAAGCTGCAGACCTGATCATCAAAGGTGTTGAAGGTGCGATTATGAAGAAGCGTGTTACTTATGATTTCGAACGTCTTATGGACGGAGCAACACTTTTGAAGTGTAGTGAGTTCGGTGACGAGATCATCGCTAACATGTAAATTTCACTAATGTGAAAAGCCTGCAGTGCTTCCTTCTTAATGTTGAGAGCCTGCTGCACAATAAAAAAGCCCGCGACGCTTCACGATAATTGTGAAAGTGCCGCGGGTTTTTTCTTACCGCCGGAGGCCTTAATGCTAAGCATTAAAACTAGTCCCACAACCGCACGTATCGGTAGCGTTAGGATTATTGAACGAAAAACCTCGGTTGTTAAGTCCTTCTACCCAGTCGATTTCCATACCTAAGAGGTATAAACCATGGGCTTGATTCATGATAACTTTTAGCTCTCCGAGAGCGAAAGTTTTGTCACCTTCCTTTACCTCATCAAAGCCGAGTATATAGGAGAAGCCACTGCAGCCGCCACCCTTAACGCCAACACGAAGTCCGTATTGATCAGGAATGCCCTGCTCTTTTCTGATGTTATTCAGCTGCGTTAAAGCAGTTGGACTGATTGTAATTGGTGATGTTGCAACTTCTGCCATACGTCTACAAAGCTAGGGTAGGGGACTAGTTCATCCAAGCCCTTACCTATTCAATGTAGTAACACTTCTCTGCTAAAGGGGTTTAAGCTAATTTGCGGCAGCTAAACTTAACGCCTTATGCCCGAATGGCTAGGTCTCATATTCGAGAT
>CALDTK010000148.1 GCA_937924035.1 uncultured Saprospiraceae bacterium
CCTACAAGGTCCAAAGTGATTGAGTCGGGAAACATACTTGCTGCGGCAACTAATCCGCTATTTGTGTCATCTATAACAATGTTAGTTTGCGTTGATTGTCCTGCAACTGGAGATCTAGCGATTGCAACTCCGTCATCCATAGGCGTAGCAAAATCGAATTGTGTACCATCTCGAAGATCAGCAAATGTCCTTACTGACTCTAAATTAAAAGGAACTGTGGTTTGATTCACAACTTCAAAGACAACGCTTGCATCCCTAAGGCCTGCAGTATTTGGTTCAAATGCTGCAAAGAAATCTGTAACGATTGATCCTGTACCGAGCGTGACGGATAAACTGTCGAGAGATCCAATGGCCGTTCTAGGAATATACTGAGGGTCTATTTGAACAATAGCAAATTGCAGTATGCGCGGTTCTCCTGAAGGTGTTCGAGCTGTGTAATTCGCAAATAAGCGTTGCGCCTGGTCAATACCTAAGATGTAGTCTTCTAAATCAACCACTCCTTCAACAATTTCACCTGGAGGAACCGTTGCATTGATTACTAAAGTATCGCCATTAAGCGTAAAATTGGGGAGTTTCAATTCGACAGTTAACTCTTCTGGGTCATTCGAAGAAAAAAGCCATTCCAGACGTCCTGCTATGAATTCTAATTTAGAAACCGGTAACTCCACTCCAAAATCACTCAGCGCAACATCAGTAATTGTATCTGTAAGTGGTGCTGTGAGCCCTGGGAAATTAATAGACCTAATCGGAAATTGACGAAATACAGTATCTCGTCGTACAAGTCGAAGACCATCTTGATCCAATAGGGTACCAACAAAATCATAGTCACCAAGTGCATCTTCGAGACTGAACTGTGTTTGAAGAAGCGGGACAGCCCAACGTTGTTGTTCTTCGGGATCGATGGTGGGTTTGCCAATAGGATCCAAGCATGCACTGAACGAGATCAGTACGGTGCATGTAAGTGCCATCTTGATGATGGCTTGGCTAATGGAGTTCAACATAAAAGAGGGGAGAATTGACCACAAATCAACGAAAAAGCAAGGGTAAGTTATATGTAAAGTAGGCTTAGAGCAGTTTTAGCCGCTCAGTATGGCATATCCAGGGATGGAGCAACAACGAAAAGCGGGCTCCTACCAGATGGTAAAAGCCCGCTAAGTGCTGCATAACTGTGAAGAAACTTACTTCACGACCACCATCTTACGTGTCGCGGTGAAGTCACCTGCGGTAAGGGTATAGTTGAGAAGACCAGCAGTAGGGAGTTCACCTGCGGAGATTTCGATTTGGGTAAGACCCGCATCGAAGTGACTACTAGTGGACCATACTACTCTACCCGCAACATCAGTAATCGTAAGAGTTGCAGCTCCTGCCTCAGCAAGTGTAAAGCCAATCTGTGTCGTTCCTGTAAACGGGTTTGGACGGTTTTGCTCAAGCGCATCACCAACATTAGATGTATGTCCGCTGAAGCGAAGAGCAACCGATTGCTCTCCTGTTTTGGCGAAAGCCCCAGCCTCTGTAACGCTACTACCTGCTACGAAAATCTCGCTTAACTCAAGACCTTCGCGCAAGGCACGAACTTCAAGGCTGAATAAAGCCCCACTCATCTCACCGTTATGACTCATCGTAAGCTTACCTTCTTGAAGAAGGTGCTTACCAAATCCACTTCCAGGGTGTGCCCCTTCGATAATATTGAGGACTTCGACATCAGTTGGATTCCACTCAAGAGTGAGTTGATATCCGAGTATTGTTGCATCGCTTGCATTGAACGTGACGGTATATGATTCACCTTTCGGCAAAACAGCATTCTTCGCTTCGAGCGCAAATTCCTTAGTAAGCGTACGTGGAGCTAATACTTGACGACTATTGGCTGCAGCGCTGTTATTAAGGTCGCCAATTTTAATCGCAGTAAAGTTAGTATTCATCATATCCTGAGTCAGATTATTATAATCCATTACTTCAGGGAAAGACTCTTGCCAAGGGTTGCTTGGATTCGGGAAAGCATAACTCGCGTCAACGAAACGCCATGAGGTGTTATTTGCGAACTCCGTATCTATTCCAAGCAAAACTCTGCGAATAGCTGTCATATCAAAAGCAGTTACACGTCCGTTATTGCTCGCATCAGCAGCAATGAGCTGTTCTGGATTTTGCAATAGTGAATTGCCTAGAATGTGCTGACCAATTAGGTAAAGGTCGTAGGTAGTTATGCCTGCATAAGGCTGATCTAGACGTTCTGGAGTTACTGTGACATTTGCTCCATTATTGATTCGATAGAATGCAAATTGTCCATTTGAGGCTGTCGTCATGTTGCTTAGATACCCTCCCGACGCGGATACATTAACATTCTGAACAGTGTTTCCAATCGGATTTGAAATAGCTCCTGCAATAACGCGTGTTCCAGTGTTTGGAGTGCAATGACCTGACTGATCCTCCACAGTTACTGTGACAGTTATAAAAGATTGGTTTCCTGCTAAATCGGTTACCCATAGCTGAACGATTTGATCTCCAAGATCAGCACAAGTGAACGTCCTAACCTTATCCGTAACATCAGCAGAGAAAGATACCTGAACAGCGCTACAGCCATCGAAAGAAGCCGAGTTTGGATTCTCTACGTCTGATGCCCAAACGTCAATCATTCCAGTAGCCATAATACCAACGGTGATGTCAATACCCATTGGAGTTGGAGGCTTACAATCTTCACTTGCGAATGGAACGTACAATTCAGACACATTGCCACATTGATCACGGACATCTAATACAGCGACATAATTGCCTACCGGATAGTTACCAGCGATGGTAAAGGTTCCTGCAATTGACGTAGCACTCGTGCTACCAGCTGGAGCAAGTAGTGAACCATAAGGGTCAGAAGATAACAAGTTGCCTTGAGCCAATTCTAATGCTGAAATTTGACCATTTCCATCAGTATCAGCGGCGCCTTCGACAAGCTGGTAGGTGACTGGATATAGGTTACCACAATTGTCGGTAAGATCAAATGACACTGAAACCGCTTGCCCACAAGAGATTCCTGGTGTTGGTGTACTTGCGTCACATGCTGCTGCCACGACGTTGCTTAGAATAGGGTCTTCATCGTCGTAGACCTTAATATGTTGCGTGTAGCTCCAGCGACCAATAGATTGAACCTGATTCGGTGAAGATGCTGCGTTTACAAAAGCTTGACCATTAACCAAAACACTTTGATTTCCTGTTGCTGCAGAAGCTGTAACGTCAAGTCGCGGACCACTTGAAGAAGCGGGTGGATTAGGAATTGCTATTGCAGCAGAAGAACCATCCCACTCGCACCAGTTGATAACATCATAGGTGCGAAGAATTTTATAACATCCACTACTCTGTGTCTCAAATCGTCTATCAATATAGCTAACTGCTAAAAGATCGCAGCCGTTTTCGATAAGTGAATTAGGACGAGAAAGTGTGTCACCGAATACTCCAATTTGACACATACTAACTTCTACATCATTAGGCCAAACTATGGAGTAATCATGTTCTAGTGTTACTGTAATCGTTTGTGTGCAAGAAGTTGCATTCCCTTGATCATCGGTGAAAGTGAACGTCCTGGAAATGATCCCAGCTCCACAGCTATTCGTAGCATCACTGATGCTTAAGGTAGTTGTGACCGGACATGCGTCCATGACAACTGGCGCATCAAAGTTTGTATTTCCTACATCTGTGTACTGGTTTAGCAAGGCTAGGTCAGTGCAAACAATTGACCGATTAGGAGCATCTAATAGCTTTTGTGGAGGAAGTTTATCCTCGATCATTACTTCGACCATACAATCGTTGAAACGACCAAAAAGATCACCTCCAAGCTCCATTCTCGATGTTGCAACAGGTCCATCTCCTGGATCTACGTCGAATACGCGTAGAATCACCATGTTGTTATTCGTTGCGATATCCTCGCAACAGAAGAATGCTTCATCATCAAAGTAGACGGCACCAGCAGTTGTCTCAAGTAAACTATTGACATTTGCATTAGCGCAAGTTGAAGGCACTCCAGATAATTCATCCATACGGATGACTTTGAAGAATACCGTAGGGCGGCACAGGTCA
>CALDTK010000149.1 GCA_937924035.1 uncultured Saprospiraceae bacterium
TGATGATTGCGGACTTTGTCTTGAGCCAAGCAGTCCAATCTTTAATACCTTTTGCGCGGACTGCGAGGGTACGCCAAATGGAACAGCGATTTTAGATAGTTGCGGAGTATGCCTTCAGCCAGATGACCCTTCATTCAATGCGACTTGTCTTGATTGTGCAGGAGTACCCAACGGGGCGGCCATCCTAGACAGTTGTGGAGTCTGTCTACAAGCTAACGATCCATCCTTCAATACAAGCTGTACCGACTGTGCTGGTGTGGTGAATGGCACAGCGGTTCTCGATGCTTGTGGAGATTGTCTTCAGCCAGATGATCCGAGCTTTAATGCAGCTTGCACCGACTGTGCGGGTGTAGTAAATGGCGCTTCGGTTTTGGATGAGTGCGGGGAGTGTTTAGCGCCTACAGATCCAAACTTTAATGCGAGTTGTGTGGACTGCCAAGGCACACCAAACGGAATGGCGGTCTTAGACAGCTGTGGCGTGTGCCTCCAACCAGATGATCCAGACTTCAATGCAAGCTGTACAGACTGCGCAGGTATCCTCTTTGGTAATTCTGTGATCGATAGTTGCGGTGTTTGTGGACCTCCTCCAGGTACGATGGGTTTTAGCGAAAGCTGTAGAGACTGTAACGGCGAATTATTCGGGAATGCGATGCTCGATAGTTGTGGCGTCTGCCTTCTCCCTAGCGATCCTAACTTCGATCAATCGTGTATTACGGCGGCTTCGATAGAAATCTTCCTACCTACTGCCTTTTCACCCAACGGAGATGGGAACAACGATTTACTGCGTGTATTTTCTCGAAATGGAGGTCAATTAACGGTAACTACTTTCCACGTATATGATCGTTGGGGAAACCTAATTTTTTCTGCTCCCGAACAACCCCTTTCGTTTGCAGCACCCGCCTGGAACGGAATGACGACAGCCGGCCCTGCAGAAGTTGGAACCTACGTTTGTGTTGTACAAGTGCGTACGATTCGAGGCTTGTCAAAAACGATTTCAGGAGAGGTGACCCTGCTCCGATAGAGGTTTAGAGTTTCTGTAGATTGTGGTATGCAAGCCACTTTCAAAATTTTTCTTCTCGCCGGCATTATTGGTCTAACAATCCTTTCGAGTTGTATAGCAATTGAAAAGGAGCCTAACACTGCCCCTCAAGTATTACAACTGCTTACTTCGGCTGATCAATCTAGGTTGCTCGAGCTTTCCACGATGCCATTGACATGGGGCGATGAATTGATTTCTCACATTCCGACAATTACCATCGACACAAGTCTGAAGTACCAGACCATGGATGGTTTCGGATATACGCTTACTGGAGGGAGTGCAATGTTGTTCAGTCAAATGAGTGCTCCAGCTAGAGCACGTCTGCTACAAGAATTGTTCGGACGGGATGAAGGGGAAATCGGCGTAAACTACCTCCGACTTAGCGTTGGCGCTTCTGATTTAGATCCAGAAGTATACAGTTACAACGACCTACCAACAGGAGAAACAGATCTTGAGCTAGCTCAATTTTCAATCGAACATGAGCGAACGAATCTCCTCCCAGTCCTCAAAGAAATATTAGCTATAAATCCAACTATTAAAATTTTAGGATCTCCATGGTCCCCTCCTGTTTGGATGAAAGATAATGGAAGTTCAATCGGGGGAAGTCTAAAGGCTGAATACTATGACGTTTATGCGCGCTACCTCGTAAAGTATGTCGAGGCCATGGCTGCAGAAGGTGTGCGCATTGATGCGTTAACGGTTCAAAATGAACCGCTTCATCCTGGCAATAACCCGAGTCTTCTCATGCTGGCCGAGGATCAAAAAGTATTTGTCCGTGATCATTTAGGTCCTGCTTTCGCCAAAACCAATCTACAGACTAAGCTTATCGTGTATGATCACAATTGCGATAAGCCTGAGTACCCTCTAACTATTTTAGATGACCCAGCCACAAAAGTATTTGTTGACGGATCTGCCTTTCACTTATATGGCGGTGACATTTCAGCCATGACGGTCGTGCACGATGCGCACCCTGACAAGCACCTATACTTTACTGAGCAATACACAAACATCAATGGCAAGTTTGAGGAGGACTTCATGTGGCATGTCAAAGCCATGCATATTGAAGCGCCTCGCAACTGGGCTAAAAATGTACTAGAATGGAATTTAGCTGCTGATCCAACCGCTAGCATTCATACACCGGGTGGCTGTACAGTATGCCTGGGTGCCATTACGATTGATGGTGATTCAATTACCAGAAATGCGGCGTACTATTCTGTTGCGCACTCTTCTATGTGGGTTCCTGGCGGATCGACGCGTATTTCTTCTACGGTCCCTGAAGGTCTAAGTAATGTTGCGTATTTAACACCTTCCGGCAAAACAGTCCTTCTTGCAATCAACGAATCGGATACTGAGATACAATTTCTTGTAGCAAAAAATAATAAAACTTTCTCCCTCCGCATTCCTGCTCGAGCAGTAGGGACTTGGCGATTTTAAAACAACCTATAAATGGCAAATACACCACAAAGTTATGCAGATCAGTTCCGTTCGCTTCCGCCTGAAAAATTAGCGGAAATTATTGTAGGAGAGCAAGATTACCATCCTGATGCGGTGGAGACGGCACGATTGGAATTGACAGCGAGAATGTTGCCGATGGAAGAACTCGACCGTCTATATGACCGAGCCGAAGCAAAGAACATAAAGAGAGAAACAAAAGGATACAGCATAGGTCTTGAAAAGAGTAGAAAAC
>CALDTK010000150.1 GCA_937924035.1 uncultured Saprospiraceae bacterium
AGATGATTAAGCAACAGAAAGTACCACATATGGCAGAGCCCCGCAAATACGCTCCGTCAATGAGAATAGACACATTTGAATCAATTACGATAACCATGGAGCTCAGTACAGCTGAGTTCGGGGCGTACAACTTAATCCGATTTAATTCTTGGATTAACCAGTCACCTGTTCACAAAGATTTCCTCCCTCGGATCACAAAAACATCACTAAAAGAGTGGGATCAAATGGAGGGGGCGTTGTCAAGATATTTTTCAATAGAGGGCGACTGGTGGTCAGATACAGAGGTTGTCCGACAGTTAAATAGCAAAAAAACTAGGAAATCAAAAAGAGCTCGAATTTCAGGTCTACTTTGGAGTGAAATCAGGAAATACATTTTCAGTAGGGATGATTTCACATGCAGATACTGCAACAAAAGAACTTTAACGCCGCACTGTGATCATATAGTTCCCATTTGTAAAGGCGGTAGTAACCACGAATCAAACCTAACCACTTCGTGCAGATCTTGCAACCTGTCTAAGGGCTCAAAGACCCTTCAAGACTGGCTTGGAGAACGCGCATGAGCATTCAATACAAGCGCGTGGCAGCCGGGCTCTATACCGACGCTAAGATTGCGAAACTAGGGGTACAGCCTGCGCATCCTACGTCTTTAATGCTTTGGCTGCTAACTGGCCCAGTTTTTGGGATCGTCCCTGGTTGCGCTTCTGTCGGCAAATATGGCATGGCAGAGCAGAGCGGATGGTCTCCGGATGAAATCGACTACATGATTACACCACTCATTGAGAGCGGTATAGTCCAGTTTGATTCCGCAGCTCCATTTTTATACCTGCCACGAGCCGTTAAATACAACGAGCCAAAGAGTCCATCCAACGTAGTTTCATGGCAATCGGATTGGAGAAAACTCCCGAACTGCGTGCTAAAGGAGCGGGCTTGGCACACATTGCGAAGCCACTGCATTTACCGCGACAAAGATGTGGTATTCGACAAGAAGAAAGTGCAAAACTCAAGGACAAGTTTCGAGAGTGCTTTTGAGGTCATAGAAAAGCCCCCAGAGACTGATATAACGCCACATGACCATAGGTGTTTGGATTCGGGCGACCATAGGTGTTTCAGCAAGGATGACCTAAATAACAATAACAATAGCAATAACAATAGAGATATAGGTCCGGATTCTCCAGACCTGAAAGACCCCGCTTCGAATGTGACTGTAATCAGAAAGGGGGTTAGATAATGATTAATCTTGACCAGCAAACCCTCGCCATCATGTCCAAACGCGAGGCTGAGTGGACAGGTTCCGACAAGTACATTGATAAACCTGTTCTACGTCCATACCAGAACGCAGCCATCGACAACCTTCGCGGCTCGATTAAAAGAGGTAATCAAAGGGTAGTTCTCCAAGCAGCCACAGGTGCAGGCAAGACACTGACCGTGGCAGAGGTAATCAGTCGTGCAGAATCCAAAGGTAATCGAACCTTGTTCGTGTGTGATTCTCTCGAACTTGTCGAACAGGCAGTAAAAGCGTTTGACAGTTATGGTTTAGACGTTGGCGTGATGCAAGCGGATCACCAACGTACTGACGAATCAAGGCTAACGCAAATTTGTACTGCCCAAACTTTGGAAAGGCGTGTAGCCAAATACCGGAACGAGTTCGAGAAGTATCCCGTTAACCTAATTATTCACGACGAGTGCCATGTTCAATACAAGGTCCGTGACACGCTCGCGATGTTGTATCCAGACACACCGCAGATTGGTTTAACAGCAACCCCGTTTCCAAAAGGGCTTGGCAAGTTTTATCAAGACATCGTTTCTGCAATACCGATGCAACAGTTGATTGACGAGGGCTTCTTATCGCCTTACAAGGCATTTGCTCCATACGTACCCGACATGAAGGGCGTTAAACAAACGGCTGGTGACTGGAACAAGGATGCCTCTGCTGAGATATACAACGGAGAGCTGATAGCCGACATTGTTGAAACCTGGAAGCGTCATGCAAGCGACCGTCAAACTCTTGCATTTGGTTGCAACGTAGCGCACAGCAAATCGATTGCCGCTGAGTTTGTTAACGCCGGTATCAACGCTGTACACGTTGACGGCTATGGTAACGAAGAAGCCAAAGCCGAACGTCACCAAGCAATCGAAGACTACAAGGCAGGCAAGATTCAACTGCTATCGTCTGTCGGCATATGTACGAAGGGATTTGATGCTCCTAGTACTAGTTGTTTAATAATTGCCAGACCTACCAAATCACTGTCTTTGCATTGGCAAATCTGTGGGCGTGGGCTGCGAATCGCTGAAGACAAAGACGACTGCATTATCTTGGATCATGCTGGCAACTTTGTTCGGCATGGATTTCCAACTGATGATATGGAATTCAAACTTGACGATGGAAATGCCAAGACCAAATCTGATAAGCGAGAGCAGGGCGAGAGGCTTCCGGTTCCTTGTCCAGCTTGCAACACGCTGAAGTTAAGCCACAAGTGTCCTACCTGTGGATTCGCACCAGAGAAGCAGAACGAGATTGTCAACGTTGATGGTGAG
>CALDTK010000151.1 GCA_937924035.1 uncultured Saprospiraceae bacterium
GTCCCACTCAAGCAGATAATACAGACTATGAGTATTCTCACCAATGGCCACAGTCCAAAACCCGGTTGGCCGGATACCGTGCTTTTCCCATAGTTTCAATGTGGTGTTTCTAAAGCGATCGTTTAACGCCGGTAATCGACCGGGTAAGCAATGATAGATTCGTAGTTCATGCAGCATGTTGATTCCAGAAGAGTTGATGGAAGATCCGAATGAATGTCACCCCAAAGCAAGGGCAACAGTTTTAGCGATACTGAACTAACTGCACCTAAACCTCAAACTCAGTAACAAACTTGGTACGCAAAAAAATGTAATCAAGACCCTCAATACCGCCTTAAGACCCATAACCAGATTCATCAACCCCACCGAACGGTGATTCAGGCTAGTCGTAATAGCTTACAACGCAAACATAGAATGGATGGAGACAGGCATGGTGGGGGTAAACGACGCGACAATATCAACACGGCGAGCCTAAAAGGGATTGGTCAAACAGGTTATGAATCTTTCAAACCGATTGGACCTAGTGTCCCCCTCCAAGATCAGAACGTGCTGTTTTCCCGCGTTCGGTTCCTCGGTTGTCTCGCTTTCATTCTAGTCTACCGAGCTGTTGGCGTCGCTCTGCAATTTCCTGTGCGAGATCCACACATGATTCAATGATAGCAGTAGGCAATGATGCAATAAGAGATTCAACATTCTCATACCTGTGAACTGGCATAACCCAAGGATAATCAGATAAGTGTAATCCAAACTATGAGTATTCTAGCCAATTGCCACAGTCCAAAATCCAGTTGGCCGGATACCGTGCTTTTCCCATAACTTCAACATGGCGTTTCTAAAGCGGTCGTTTAACACCGGTAATCGGCCGGGTTGGCAATGATAGATCCTCAGCTCATGTAGAATGTTGTTTCCGGAATAGTTAGTTAAAGACGAGAACACCACCCCAATCATTATAGAGCGCATGTCTTACTGATTATCATTAGTAATTACCACTCAATTAAGTGATGTGCAATTCACTCAACTGCTACTTGGAATAGTATTTTCGATCGACCCCTTCTATGAATATTTTATACTTACTAGTCAACCAAATCGGAGATGTGACTCCATTATCGGGCCGATTGACAATGATCTCCACGACTGACTTATTTAGAGTGAGAACTGCTTAGCTGTTCTACCCGACTAAGCACATGCGCCAGTTCACCGTCCAGGCTATCCGCATCAACTCCGTATTCTCGCAGCGTACGAATAAGCACAATTGCACTTTCATAATGCTGCGATGCCTCATTTATTCTCTCTGGCAGGTTTAATTCAACCCCGGAATCAAAAAGTGAGTCAGCAAGACAGCGTGTAGCAACTAATCGGGTCTTTACTAGATCTACACGATCGGGGAACTGATTCACAGAATTATTACTGATGGAAACACTTCTTCTTTTAGCGCTAAGAACATTTTCAATATCTGAACCAATGCTCTCCTGAAATTGCCCATAGAATGACAAAGACCTGATTGCTCCTTTGTGATTCTGCACCGAATCAGGATAAGCCTTCAGAAGCTCCGAAAATTTACTCGATGCGGATTCAAGTAGATACTCCGCATCACTGTGTTGCGGGCTAAACTCAAACAAATATCGTCCCAACGCCAACTCGCTAGCGGCTACAGCTCTCCTGTACTCGACAGATTCTGGAGCGTCGTCAAATAGAACTTTGCGCAGTCGCAACGCTTCCCGATAACGAGCCTCTACTTCTTGCTGATGTTCTTCTGAACTAAGTTCATAATGATTTTTCAAAAGACTTGCCAGTCGCTCGAGTGCAATTGCCCGGTGATATATATAATCTTTGTTACCCGGATTCAAATCGACAAGGCGCGTTCGCAGTATCAATGACTCTTCGTTGCTGGCTAGCGCATCATCAATCTCACCGGAGATCTGTTGTGCTGATGCTAATCGCTCAAGATCAGTTGCCAACGAA
Organism: uncultured Saprospiraceae bacterium; assembly: GCA_937924035.1. GTDB lineage: Bacteria > Bacteroidota > Bacteroidia > Chitinophagales > Saprospiraceae > CALDTK01. The sequence continues at coordinate 1,960 of CALDTK010000151.1, forward strand.
TGAACTAGTGACGTGTTCTGTGGCTCATCACCATAGAGCCGTCGCCTGATTTCGGTCGCCCGTTTAAATTTCTCTAGTGCACTGGTATTTTCAAAACGCGCCTTGCTAATATCGCCCTGCAACAGATACAGATTTGCAAGGCGACTAAGATTTATTGAATTATAAGGTTCTTCGCTTTCCAGCGCCTCCCTCAACGCCACTGCCTGGCCAGCTAGCTCCCAGGCAGCCGGTAATTCTCCCGCTGAAATTTTCAACCCGGCGATCCGTTCCTGACACGACGCCAGATTGGCATACAGCAATCGATTTTCATTGTCCATTTCCAGCGCATCCTCAGCAAGTGTGCAAGCACGCTCAAAGGATACAAGAGCATCAGAAAACTTAGCCTGGCCGAGTAACATGTCTCCTTTACGCATTTGAATTCTGGCCTTCAGTAGTAAGGTGTCCCAGCTAGCAGGGTTTGTCGCAACCAAACGGTCGAGTTGTTTTTCTCCAGTTTCTATGCGCTCAATTGCCTCTGCATATTTACCGTCGAGAGCATCGAGCATGGCAAATCGAATAGACAATTCCGTGTCCAGAAAAACGTAATCGCTATTTTTTGGGTGCTCACGAATAAGTCGATCAGTTACTTCAGATGCTTTTGACCAACTAGTGATCGCTTCAGCCGTTTTTCCCAAACTAAAACCGTCCGGATGCCCTAACACATCTCCCATTCTCATATAGCCAACAGCCACAGAATTCAGAGTTGATTCGTTTTTCGGGTTCTCAGCCAACAAATTATCAAGGTATGACATTGAGTTGCTTACCAATAGCTCCCTGTGTCTTAGCGCTCCAGGCAACTCTTGAATAATGTCGTACAACTCGGTGACAGTAGATTCGGTCAGTGATTGCAGATTCTCGAATCGACTCTCTGCGATGGTCTTCTGAGCATTAGCGAACACCCCCAGTGTTGAGGAAACAATGGTTGCCAATAGCAACACGGCTGAAGTCGCCGCTACGATCAAATATCGTAACGACCGTCTTCTCAACAACCCTTTTGTCCGAACCAGCTCGGACAGTGTGGCAGCGCTGGGGCCTAATTCCAGATAGCGTGTATATTCCTTTATATGCACCGTGGTATCAGCAAGGAGATGGTTCTGACGAGCCATAACGGATAAAAGATCGTTGTCTGAATAGGTCAGTTGGGGATTGTTTTCGTCAACAAACACTATAGGCACAATGTGCCGGCGCGGACGGCTGAAGTGTTTTACTTCTTTAGCAACGGCCTCAGAGTGCAATACTGCCTCGCAGGTGGCGACAACAATCAACCGCTGAGTACTGGCAAGCGCTTTCGATGCTTCGTGCTCCCAATTGTCTCCACTGGCAAATTCCGCCTGATCAAGAAAAACATCAAAACCTTTTTGACGTAACTGTTCTGCGAGCCTGACAGCATAACGGCCACCAGATTTCCAATGGTAGGAAATAAAATAATCATAACCCCATAACCAGCGCGACAATCTGGAGAGTATTGAGTTTCTTACTGCACCGGTCCGCATTAAATCCGGTTGGTGAAACGTTACTTTTTGGGCCATAACGGATTATCCAGCGAGTGTTGCATAGATCTCTCAACACTCATGGGTGTTAGTGAAAACCATAAATTTCCCCATCTAACAACCTAAGGTCGAAACTGCAGGCCAATACCGATAGAATTATTGGTCTCATGATAATTATAAAAGTGTTCGTTACGACCAAAGTGCCCATAAAAAAGTAGTGGAATTTTTAGATTACCATTGCCAAAACGTAAATCCCATCGCAGCCATGTTTTTGTCGAACAGCCCCTGTCACCACATTGCAACTGCAGCGCAAGCTCCCTGTGCTGCACCCAAACAGCCAGATTATCATTTTGACTACTGGTTTCCCATTCATTTGAAAACGTCAACTCTACCCGGTTATAATCTGTGTACTTAAAATTATTGCCGGGCTCCCACCAGATCTCATCGTTAATACTGGTTACGGCGTGTTTTATACCCGCGGACATCGTCACGCAGTCAATTTGTTTGCCACAGTCCTTGGTCACATTACCGATCTCCCAACTCCCCTGTAACTCAAGATAGTTCCAGCCCCGGCTAACGCTGTCCATCCACGATGGCTGACTCTCTTCCAGATCACTAATAGTGGCTAGAATTTCATCAGCCGTACTGTTTTCAGTAAAGAACGCTTCATACTCAATGTCTTGTCCGTTGGAATGATGAACCAGAGAGGTAGTGAGGTTCGACCAGAATAATTTGCGATTGGATTCGGGGCGCTGGCGCTCCCAATTAAAATGAAGCGCAGGGCTGGTCATTCTGTTTCTGACCGGCCTGCTTTGTCGGCGCTTTTTACCATCGCCTTCACTAAAGAGGTAGAAATCGAAGTCGGTGGTGTAAGAGAAGTACATTCGCAATTTACCGGGCCACTGAATATAACGGCAACTCAAATCAGAGGCAAAGTTGTATGTTTCACCCTCACAATCAAGTAATTTGTAACGCGCGGAAAGACGAACCTGTAAAGGTGTGTCGTCGTTTTTATTATAAGAGAAGATCGCGAAATTGGGCTTATAGGCAGTAAAATTGGACTCAGTAGTGCCGTTATCCGTTTGCGCACCGACTACAACTGAAAAACTCCAGAGGAATGCCGCCATGAATATCCACACAGAAAATCGACTAGTCTGTGATCTTTTCATGTTTACCAACATGCTACTTCTCCTCGCAAGAATACTAAACGACCATTGTAGTACAAAGACTTCTTCTCTCAATTCCCAATGACAGATGTTTCTTTAATAGCTCCAGGCGCTTAATTTCGCAATAGCAAAATACCGAAATGGCCATGCTCCCAAGATAAGCGATGGAGGCTCACTATTAAATCAACATTGTCATATCAATAATGCGCTGAAACAGTCGGACCAATATTTTTGAACAGAGCAGATTCGTAGTATTAACGCAATAATGCTCATGAGCACACTACCTTCTATACGGAGAACTCAACAATTTAAATTCAAACGAAATTCGCATTCGACTGACTGTTCAAATCCCCCGCTATTCATTTGAAAACTACTGCTCCACCCGAAAGCAATCAGCAGCCGGAAGAGTGCCAGAGTATAAAAGGGAAGAGGGACAAGACCTCGATAGACGAAAACCAAG
>CALDTK010000152.1 GCA_937924035.1 uncultured Saprospiraceae bacterium
AATATGTCAGGCAATTCTGTAATGATTGCTTGAATGTTTTGAGGGTTTTAGTAAGCAATTTAATTGCTACTAGAATCCTCTTTTTTTCTTTCTATTCGGTCAATCATCCAACGCTTCAACTTCTTCACTCACCAAATCCCCTGCATTGCGCTTGAGGTAATGAAAAGCACACCATGCGCAATTCATCTTGTCGTGATCTGAAGTATCAGGATCTTCGTGACAACCTGAGAAATCATCTGCATTGAGGATGGCGTGAAAAGTCTCGTATAATTCCTCCTCGAAGACCTTGACATCTTCTGGAGCAAGTGGAACTTCAACGACAGTTGTTGACTTCGGACTGAGGTAGACAAGCTTGCCTTTACTCGGTTGACTGCCGCGCTGCAGACCGTCACGCATGAGGATGGCATAGAAGGCGAGTTGCCGCCAATCGCGGTTGTCTACGTTTCTGTTGCGTCCGGTTTTTTTGTCAAGCGTGTATTTGATCTCACGAGGTTCTCCAAACTTGTAGTCGACAGGAATACCTAACGTCGTTTGTGGATCAATGTCGATGCGGTCAATGCGTCCTTTAAGCGGAAGATCATTGCCAGTAGTTACCGCGATCGAACGTTCGACCATTACGTGAAGTGAGAGCGGGTCTTCTTCACTGTTGTACCAGTTGCGTAGGGTGACCTCACCCTCTGCTTCATATTGAGCAAATTCATCATCAAGTAGTCCTGCTCGCTCACGTCCGATCTGATATGACCATAATGCGAGGAATTCTTCTAAAGATCCAAAGCGTAGTTGCTCAGGATTGAGTGCTTGGCGATAAAAATCTTGTAGCGTTTTGTGCAAAGCATTTCGGAAGCGATCGATACTACGTTTCGTACGCGGTACTTCACTTACATATTGATAATAGAACCCAACTTTGCACCGATTGAATTGCGTGGCAGCACCTAAGCTTAGGTCGAGATCCTCCCAACGGGTTTTGGCGGAAGCTGGATCTAAGGGCGGGGCAGCAGGTGGTAGCTCTTGTTCAAAGAGATCCTCAATACCTCCTATTAATTCTTCATCATCAATCTCTGCATCACGTTCGGCGGCTAGGCGATTGGTAAGCATCAACTCTGCAGAGTCACTTTTACTTTCTGGTCTACCGCTTTCATTTTCTAGTGGAACGCTCATGATCACCTCTTTACGGGCACGGGTGAGGGCCACGTAGAAGAGGCGACGATTCGATTCTTCTGCATCGAAATCTGTCTGGAGACTAAGCTCTTGAGGCAAACTGAATTTGTGCGGAATGCCACGAGTAGAATCCCATGCACGGCGCGTCACATCATACATCACGACGCGATCAAACTCCAAGCCTTTGGCCGAGTGTGCCGTCATCAAACTTACGGCCGCACGGGTGTCTGCTTGCTTGACCAGAGAAAGCGGCATGTCGTAAGCGTTAAGCTCATCCCATGTGCTGCAAAGGCCTTCTAGGGTAAGACCAGGTTCCTTGCGGATACGCGATTGCGCGTCACGGACAAGTTGATCCAAGGCCTCAAGGTTGAGTGCTTTTTCGTCTCCTGCGATCGCCTCGCGCAGTAAGCCTGTGCGCTGTGCAACTTGCTGGATGACCTTTGGAAGAGGTAAGCGCTCAACTAGGTTACCAAGCTCATTGAGTAGCGCTGCCGCATTTTTGTATCGCTGAGGATTACTAATAGGTACATTCTCGCCTTCGAGTAACTCTGGACGGGAAAGCAAAAGTCTCCAAGACTGCACCCGCTGAGAATCTGTGAAGCGGTAGTTGTTAACTTCAAACAGTTCGATTGGACTTATTCCAATGGCTGGAACGAGCAAAAACTCAAAGGCCTGCTGATTGTCAACTGGACGATCTGATCTAAGATTTGCAATGAAGTGTAATGCCAAGTGCAGTCGTCGAATGAGCGGTAATTCTAGCACGTTTATACTCCGCTGCAAGCGATATGGAATGTCCAAGCGCTCGAGCATATCGATGAGGCGGGCAGACTGCGAGTGCTTGCGGTAGATGATTCCAATTTCATCAGCGGGTGTGCCAGCATCGATCCATGTTTTGATCTGCTGGGCGACTCCATAGGCTTGCGCGAGTGAAGTGGGGTAGTTGACAATTACGGGTTTCGGTTCCTCCTTAAAACTTGAGGCTGCGCTCAAATGCTTGTTGAGCGGATTCCCTGCGATCTCTGTAAGACGACTCTTGTTTTCGCTGATGACATCTTCAGCAGCATCCAAGATGGCCTGGTGCGAACGATAGTTTTGGCGCAAGACCGCAACACTAATATCGCTGCGATAGCGCACTACAAGTTCTCGCAGACTTTCTACTCGAGCTCCTTGAAACTCGTAGATGGATTGGTCGTCATCACCAACGACGAACAGGTTTGGATTTTCATCTTCTGCGAGTAGTGAGAGGATGTCGTTTTGCAATCCGTTGGTATCCTGATACTCATCGACGAGGATGTATTGATATTGTTCTTGGAGCTGCATACGCAGCATTTCCGAAGATTCTAAATTTTCAAATAACCAAGCGAGTTGGTCGCCATAATCATAGAGGCTTCGCGACTTTTTTGCAGCTGTATAATCATCAAAGAGTTTGGCGCCTGCGATCAGCTTGGTCATTTTTTCAACCTCCTTTGCTACCTCGTGTGGTTTTGGATCACCTGCGGCAAACTCCTTATATTTTTTCTTGTAGACGAAGATGAGTGGAGCTTCTTCGATACGACGCTCGGCAGCTTCGATGATGGTAGCAGGCGTCCAACGTTCTTGCTGCATCAGA
>CALDTK010000153.1 GCA_937924035.1 uncultured Saprospiraceae bacterium
GACATACTAAGCTGGAAAGTACTGTGCGCTATCTTGGCGTTGAGGTAGACGATGCTTTGGAAATCGCGGAGCAAACTGAGATATGATCGAATCAGCGCCTCTTGATCTTCTAGGGGCGCTGTCCTGCCAGGAGCTGTCATACACTTGATCGACGTTAATGGATCTAGACATACCTCGCAGTTAAACTCGTTGATCCTGTACATGGAGTAAGAAGTAGTGCCAACAGCAACATTGAAGCTCTTTCTGGCTTCTGGTGACCCAAAGCGACTAAGAACGGCCGAGCTATCTAACTGGACAGGCAAAGCTGTGGCTGCACCACGTGTAGAATTTGACAAGCTAGTAGCGAGAGAAGAGTCTAAAAGTGCGGGGGTATACTTCCTTACCGGCGTCGACCCGGAGACAAATAAAGACGCCTTATACATTGGAGAAGCTGAGAACATAAAAGACAGAATCAAACATTATCTTTCCAAGGACTTTTGGAATCATGTGTCTTTCTTTATCACAAAGGATGAGAACTTAACAAAGGCCCATGTGAAATACCTTGAGGGGCGCCTGATAGATATCGCATGAGCCGCTGAGCGGACCATTGTAATGAATAGCCAAAGCAGTGGAGCAAAGCTACCTGAATCGGATCGGGAAGAGATGGAAGTATTTTTGGAGAAAATGCAGCAGGTACTACACCACCTCCCGCTATGTTTTAGCATAGAGTACTGAATACTCGGAGGACAACAAAGGGCACTCCAGAACTATTGGGATAACCTGATTGATATTTTCATTGGCCTAGTGACTTTGGTAGGCTGTTTCCAGCGGTCACAGACCGGCCAATTTCGGTCATACAGTCTGTCAGATCTGATCATTTAATTTCTGTCGTCTCCGCTCAATAGCGGACATTCAACCGCAAGGCCTTTAAATCGTATCGATTGGGCTCATAGTTCCCGCGTAGTGTTTCCCAATCACATGGGTGTAAATCTGAGTTGTACGAACATCGTTGTGACCAAGTAGTTCTTGAACGGTTCTGATGTCCGCGCCGCTTTCCAATAGGTGCGTTGCAAATGAATGCCTGAATGTTCGCGAGGTGATCCGCTTAGAAGTAATACCGCTGATCTTCACGGCAGAACTTAACGATCTGGCTGGGCCGGTTGGGTGTATATGATATCGACATACTGATCCGGTTATCGGGTGCTCACACCACCTAGATGAAGGAAAAACGAATGCCCAGGCTGGTGTGTAAGCAGCCTGTGGATACTTTCGTTCGAGAGCACCAGGCATCGCAACACCAACACCTTTTGAAGCATCCTGTTTATGGATTATAAGCGAGTGCTTTATCTGTCGTCGGAGGCTATCAGTCAGTGAGCTCGCCAACAAAGTGGTTCGATCCTTTCGTGCCTTACCGTCGACGACCGTTAGCGATAATCGAGTAAAGTCGATATCCTTTACCCGAAGTCGAAGACATTCAGATATTCGGAGTCCGCTGCCGTACAGTAGTTGGAATATTAGACGATCTCTACCACGCAGTTTATCCAATACAGCAGCTACCTCTCCCTTGGTTAGCACTTGGGGAATCTGACGTTGTTTGGTGGCCGGTGTGAATCCCAGATCTCCTAGCTATTGCTTAATAACATGCTTATACAAAAACACGAGTGCATTGAGAGCCACCTTTTGAGTATTCACGCTTACATGGTTGTTGTTAGACAGATGCGAGAGAAACGAAACCACTTCATCGGTTCCACACTCTTTTGGGTGGCGTTTATTGGTGAAATAGATATATCGACGTATCCAGTGCAGATAGGTCTCTTCAGTCCGAAGACTGTAACCGCGTAGACGGCAAATAGAACGCACACTTTTGAGGAATGGACTGGCCACATGAAATCCTTTTCTCGCGCCAACAGTGCGAACCATACGCCAACAAACCTTTCCATTTGATTAGGTCATGTTCATATTGCTAGCATTAGTTGCTGTGTTTGCAGAATTCGATATGAAATTGGTCCATACAAATCAATAAGATAGTGTTTAATGTGTGTAAATATGAAGCATGCTGTATATCTACAGACGGCAAATGCCGCTAAACACTCTATTAGTTGTTCTAATACAATTGCTTAGAGTCAAGTTTGGCGCATGATGGTACGTAGCAAACTGAGCGTGCTGTATATACAAATGTTATGCGAGAAAAGAGAGGCATACTTTAAGTTTTGGTTGTCTTATTTTTGTCTCATAGCATGTAGTGCAGAGCCCAGAAAAATACCAGCAAGTAGTCCGTAGAACACGCCCCACATAGTGCTGCTTGCCAATGTTTCTCTGCTTAGGCCAGTAATGCAGCCTAGTATGCCCCCACCGAGAACACCTCCAATAGCTCCGTACACTATCGAAGAAAATCGCATTTTAACTTCATTGTTACTCATATGTTTTGTCCTCTCTATCGTCTTCCTAGATTCGCAACAATGTAACCTCGTCATTGAGCAGTATGGTGTAACAGTGTATTGTTCCTTTAGTGTTTGTATGTAATTCTTAAAGTGAATTTTATATTTAGGCGGTTTCTGTTGAGATAGCAGTTATCGCCAAACAGTGTGACCAGTCAGCGCATAACAAACGCTTGCAGCTCGACAATTTACAAGCTGTCCGTTTTGGGATGTCGCTGCGCTCCATTTTACCCCAAAACGGTCAGCTTATAAATTGCGACTGAAGCGGACGTTA
>CALDTK010000154.1 GCA_937924035.1 uncultured Saprospiraceae bacterium
AATTTCCTTCTCGCTCATAGAAAAGAGAAAGGTCACGTGCAATTGCGAATCCTTGAGATCCTTCAATTTCGCGAAGTTTAGCAATGGCTTCGTCAGCGTTTTTATTGGCTTTTGCTTTATCGCCTAGTTCACGATTGTAGATTGCGAAATCTTTTAAAGCTTCAGCTACGCCAAGTGCATTCTCGCTACGAAGGAAAATGCCATAAGCGCGTTCAGTTACATCTAGAGCTCCTTCATAATCATCGAAAGCTGCATAAATCTTAGCTAGGCGCTGGTTATCTATGGCTACACTCTCGATGTCCTTTGAACTCGTGTGAAGTTGAAGCGTTTGCTCTGCATATGATTCAGCATTGTCGTAGTCCCCTGATGAGAGGTACTGGTCGGCTAGCTGACCACTTACGAATGCTGCGCGCTCGAAATTCTCTTGCTCTACGAAAAGCTGTATTGCCTTTTTTAGATGCTCCTGACTTTTTCCAATGATCCCTTTTTGGAGATACACCTGTCCAAGGCCGGAATGTAGGATTGCAGCTTGTCCCCATACTTTTTCAGCTTGCGCCAAAACAAGTGCTTCCATGAAATTTGACTCCGCTTGCGCGTAATCTTCAAGCGTGGTGAATGTTTCACCGATATATCGCTTTGATTCAATCGTCCAAATTGTATTCCCTTCGCTGTTCGCAATTTTGAGCGCTTGAACAAACTGACGCATCGCATTGGTCTGATCATTCTTAGCCGCATAAAGTTTTCCCATTTCTAAGTGCGCCTGAAATCGTGGACCGACATTGTCGACCTTTCTAGCAAGCTCAATAGCATCAAAGGATAAGGGAGTAGCCTCCTCCAGTTTCCCTTGATCTACAAGAGAATTTACACGCTGAATTAAGCATGAAACGCGAGCGTCGTTTTCAAGTGAGTTACAATCTGAATTAGGAGTTTCAGCGAAAACACTAGTGGTGAACAGCGTCAATAGAGTTACCACGAGAGTGGAGTAAAGAAATTTCATAGGAAAACTAGTATGGAACTAGCGTTTCCTTTGCAAAAAAGGTGCCGTAACAAATAGGTGGCTTGAAGACGCTTGATATTTATAATTCCTAGGCCTTGAAGGCTATTGGAATCCGCGGCGTACTGCTAACTTTAGCATGCGTCCTACATCCAACTTGGAACCTCGATTGTCCTGCTAAGGACTTTTCGATGGATGAAGGCCGATTCGCTACCTTTACAATTCAATGATTGCACCTGCTACTGTACAGAAAATCAAAGACACCATGCGTGTCGAGGAAGTCATAGGAGACTATGTCAACCTTAAGCGGCGTGGATCCAACATGATTGGTTTGTGTCCTTTGCACGGTGAAAAGACGCCAAGTTTTAATGTCAATCCTGCCCGTGGAATTTTCAAGTGCTTCGGCTGTGGTGAAGGAGGGGATGCTATCAGTTTCGTACAAAAGCATGATAGTATTGGGTACGTAGACGCCTTGCGCGTCATTGCCAGAAAGTACAACATCAGTATTGAAGAAGTTGAGCTTTCGGAGGAGGTCCGTGCAGAGCATCAGAAGGCGCAGGCCCTTTCTTTGGTCAATGATTTTGCCCGAGATTTTTACCATGAGCAACTCACCGAAAACGAAGAAGGCAAAGCCATCGGACTCAGCTATTTTAAGCACCGAGGTTATTCCGACGAAACGATCAAGAAGTTTGAACTTGGCTTTGCGCCACCACGTGGAGATGCACTCAAACAGGCAGCCTTGGCTAAGGGATATCAGCGGGAATACCTAAAAGATCTTGGCCTCATCACGAAAGACGGCTCAAGAGATTTCCTGAGAGATAGGGTAGTATTTCCTATTCATGGGTACTCTGGAAAGGTGGTTGCTTTTGCAGGTCGAATCCTGAAATCAAATACAAAAGCTCCCAAATATCTCAACTCGCCGGAGACAGAACTCTACAACAAGAGTAAGATCCTTTACGGGATGCACTTGGCGAAATCTGCTGTGAGAAGGGAAGATCATTGTTTAATAACGGAAGGTTATGCAGACGTAATTGCTCTCCATCAAGCAGGTATTGAGAATGTGGTCGCTACGAGTGGTACCTCTCTAACGAGTGGACACATTCGAATAATAAAGCGTCTCACCCCTAAGGTGATCTTCCTTTATGATGGGGATAAGGCAGGTATCAAAGCTGCATTGCGTGGCCTGGATATGGTGCTCGCAGAAGGAATGGAGGTCAAACTTGTCCTTCTTCCAGAAAATCATGACCCTGATAGCTATGTCAAAGAACATGGAGGGGAGGCATTTCGGGAGTATGTGAAGGCAGAAGCAAAGGATTTTATTGGCTACAAAGCAGACCTTGTCGAAGAGGAAGCTATGCAAGACCCTATTGCTCGAGCCAACTTGGTACAAGATGTCTTGAAATCTGTGGCAAAGGTGCCCGATCCTATTTTACGTGCTGAGTATACACGTACCATAGGAACGCGCTTTTCTTTAGACGAGGCAACACTCGTCCAATCGCTCAATAACTACTTGAGCAAACGTTACGAGGAAGACCGGCGCAAAGAACGAGTAGCTCAGCGTAACATCTCGAAACAACTGGCGCAAGAAGCAATTCCACCACCTACTGAAGAGCGGCGGATGGAAGGGCCTACTCCAATGGAAGAAGACTATCCCTTGGAAGCCTTCACAGGAGAAAGCCACCAATCAACGGTAAAACAGCCTGTTGGTCAACAGCATGTATTTAAAGATGTTTTTGTTGAGCGTGACATCGTGAGCTTACTCATCAAGTTTAGTGAACAGCCTTTTGATCCTGAAGCCGAGCTCAGTGTAGCAGACTACCTCTGCGCTGGACTTGAGGAAGTGTTAGACACCTTTGAAGATAAGGTTTGTGGCCAAATAGCACGTGATTGCCATGGCCGACAGAGTAGAGGAGAATCAATTGGCCCTGACTACTGGACAAGTCACTCTAATGACGAAGTCCGAGATTTCGCAGCAACTGTTTTCACCGACAAGTATGTATACAGCGAAGGCTGGTTTGAGAACTTTGAAATTTCTCTGACTACTCAGAAAATGCCTGAACTCAATTGGCTGGTGGCGGCCAAGCGGTCCATTATTCGATTTAAGCTGACCAAGTTGCTTCGTAAAATGGATCAAACGACCAATCGAATGCGAAGTGCGCAGGAAGATGGAGACGAGAAGTCGATCAATAGATTACTTAAGCTCTACTCGAGAATGGAAGCAGTGAAAAAGAAGTTGAGCGCAGATTTAGGATCTGTAGTCTTGAGATAAATGCGCCTATAAATCCTCCGCGATTATCCCCAACTCTTCGGCAGTGTCTCTCCAATCACATTCTTCTGTGCTTGGAAATCCAATGCGACAGATGTAATTGCAGCAGGCATCGTACACTTCAATTGGCGTACTAAACGAGCTTGAAAGAAACGCATAGTAATACGCGTGGTTGCTCTTGAAAAGTTCAACCTCGAACGTTACATCTGGATCATCTTCAGGTCGCAGCTCGTCTGGAATATCCAGTAAACAAGATGATAGTACAAATGCATCTGCTGGTGGAGGGCAGACATCCATCATATTATCATCGTCGTCACCGCAAGCGATAAGGACACTTAGGCCCAAAAGCAAAAGGACGCAAAGAAGGTTTTGGCGAAAGCTGATCATAATATTGAACGTTGCTTATGTAAAGATGTAAAATATCATTCATGTGAGCTGAGTAACTTTAGACGACAAAAAAGCCCCGTCCAGCATTTCTGCGGAACGGGGCTTTTAGTTCAGAGTACTTATAAATATTAGTCCCTGATGTACGGGTAATCTTCCTGTAAGTAGTTGTCTTCATACAGACCGCTACCATCTGGATAGTTACTTTCTTCGGCAAACTTGGTTGCCTCATCAATCTCAGCTTTGATCATGTCCTTAATGGCTTTGATTTCTGCTTCGGTTGCAATCTTATCCTTTAAGATTTTGGCCTCGGTCATCTTAACTGGATCCTTGTCCTTGTAGTCGTTAAGCTCATCTTTCGTACGATACTTCGCAGGGTCACTTACAGAGTGGCCTTTGTAGCGGTACGTCTTAATCTCTAAGAAATAAGGGCCTTTGCCACTACGAATGTGTGCTGCTGCCTTACTTATTGCCTCATGAACTGCTTCTGGACGCATGCCGTCAACTTGTTCAGATGGCATTTCGAATGCAGAACCAATCTTATAGAGATCGTGGACATTTGAAGTACGCTCGACACTAGTTCCCATGGCGTACATGTTGTTCTCAACGATATACAATACTGGAATCTTCCAGTTCATTGCCATGTTGAACGACTCGTACAATGCACCTTGGCGAGCGGCTCCGTCTCCAAACATGGTTACGCAAAGGTTATTTGTTCCTCGGTACTGTTCAGCCATTGCGATACCCGTTCCAATTGGAATTTGAGCACCAACAATGCCGTTACCACCGAAGTAGTTGTTTTCTTTGGAGAAGAAGTGCATGGAGCCACCTTTTCCTCCTACGATTCCGGTTTCTTTTCCGAAAAGCTCAGCCATTGCTGCCTTTGTAGAAACACCACGTCCGATCGCGATACCGTGCTGGCGATATGCCGTAACGATGTTGTCGCCAGGAATGAGTGCTGACTCAATCCCTGCTGCGATTGCTTCTTGTCCAATGTATACGTGACAGAAACCACGGATCTTTTGCTGACCGTAGTGCATAAGTGCACGCTCTTCAAATCGACGGATACGGAGCATCATTTCGTACCAAGTCATGTACGTCTCTTTTGAGTAACTCGCTGACTTTTTACGAGACTTCGAAACGCCATTTTTAGAAGCAACAGCTTTTGTGCTGGACTTCTTGGCAGCTGTACGTCTAGTCGCTGTCGCCTTAGCGGCGCCATTTTTAGATGCTGATGTAGGCGAAGTTGAACGCTTTGAACTACCGTTCTTCGAAGCAGTAGTAGTCTTTGCAGCAGTGCTCGTGGCACGTTTGCGTGTAGTACTGCGCTTCTTAGCAGTTGCCGCGGTAGGAGTTTTAGCTTTTGCCATGTTGATGTTTTGCTGGAGTAAAGGTAGGGCAGGGGAATGGATGAAAGGCAGTAATGTGAGGTCTAATTACTGTTTTTGGAGAGGAAAAAGGAGTCTCGATACTATCCGTTGAGATGTTACAAGTCAAAAAGCTAAAAATCTGGCCTAAAAATGTCCTTAACTCAGATAAATCTGGGTGAACGTAGTGAAGATGCGAAAGTGCGAAGCATCTTCGCATTTATGTCTGAAGCGCCCATGCTGCAGGAGCTTTCAGTTGCACACTTTCGCAATTTGGAAGATGCCTCGTTCTCTTTTGGGAAAGGAATCCACTTGATTGGAGGAGCCAATGGTATGGGCAAAACCAACCTCCTCGACTCGATTTATTACCTATGTCTTACTCGAAGTCATTTTAGATACGGTGATGCAGCTACTGTAAAGCACGGTGAGAAGTGGCTCAGATTGGTAGGACATTTTGTGCTCGGTCAAAAAAAGGAGCGAATTACCCTCAAGCTTCAGCCACGAAAAGGCAAAACAGTAGAGCGAAACGGAAGTCCATATGATAGCCTAGCCGATCACATTGGGTTACTCACTGCAGTAATGATTTCTCCTGCAGATATCGAATTAGCGATTGGAGGTCCTGAGGAGAGGAGGAGGTTTCTAGATCAAACAATTTCACAGTACGATCCTGCGTACTTGAAGGCACTCATGGCTTACAATCGATTACTAAAACTAAGAAATGCGCTACTTAAGAGTACCGAGCATCCTTTGGAACTAGATCTAACCTTGCTTCACACCTATGATGCACAACTTGAACCACCAGCAAATTACATCCATAAGGCGCGTAAGGCATTCGTCGCTGATCTAAAAGCAGATTTTGAACTGCTTTACAAAGCCATTAGTGGAGATCGAGAAGTAGCAGGTGTTGAGTATAAATCAAAACTTAGTGAACGACCGTACAATGAACTGATGTTGAGGTACCGTGATCAGGACACTGTACTTCGCAGAACCAATGCAGGACCGCATCGAGATGAGTTGGAATTACTGATTGATGGCCAAAATTTACGCAGATTCGCGAGTCAAGGTCAACTGAAAACCGTTGTACTTGCACTTCGCTTGGCCCAAGCTCGCGTTTTAAAGGCGCATAACAATAAGGTGCCAATCTTACTGCTGGATGATCTTTTCGATCGCTTAGACCCTTCGCGCGTTCAACACCTTATTGATCTAATCGCTGACGAAGGGTACGCCCAGATTTTTGTCACTGACACCCATCCTGAAAGATTAAAATCGTTGGAAGTTCACGATCTCACGGCGAACTACTACCTTGTAGAAGAAGGACGAGTTCATAATGATCAAGAAGCTTAGACATGCTCTTAGATGGCCTGGTTAGTCTCCACACTGACCTCACAGCACTTTACATCAAATGTGTATACTAAGTGGTTACCTTAGGGAAAGGCGAAGTTGTTTTCCAACGTACTGGAATGCACCTTTACGATCACAAGAATTAACTCATGCGCAAGAACGACCAACCTGTAGGATCTGTAATTAGACAAGTCGTTAGAGAGTTGAGTCTTGGCCCTAAACTCGCACAAAGTGAGTTGCGCAGTCTTTGGGCTTCGGAATTGGGTCCGTTAATAAACAAGCATACTACAGAGGTGAGTTTCCGCTCTGGCACCTTATATGTGCACGTGAATAGCGCCCCTCTTCGACAAGAGCTCATTTACAACCGTGCTCACCTTTTACAAAAGCTCAACGCTAAGCTCACAGACCCTGTTCTTCAGGAGATTATCGTTCGCTAAAAAGCGTTTTAACACGTTAATCAGCATGAAGAAAGGGGATGGTACCAGCGTATCATCCCCTTTTTACATTCGCTAGAGCTGTTCAACAACTCAACGAAAAGCTTGAGACCTGTAGTTGTTAAACGCCTGTCTTCGGTGCTCCGCCAGACTTTCCAGTCCGTCGCTGAGCTAGCTTTACAGCATTGTAAGCATTCAGAATCTTACCTGTTTGGCTCAATGAGTCAAAGCGCACAAGATCATCTCCGTCTTCAGCGCCTGGTAGTTTTACCATTTTCGATCCCATAGAGGTACCACTTAGAAGCAAAATTTCCTTGACTTCACTTGCCTTCAACTCAGGAAAGTATCCACGGATTAATGCTGCTACACCTGCAGTTACAGGGCTTGCCATAGAAGTACCACTGAAAGAATCATATTCGTTTTCTGGAGTAGTTGAATATATGTCTACACCTGGACTGAAGATGTCTACATTAGTCTTTCCGTAATTGGAAAATGTTGCTACTGCATCGTCATCTTTTTTCCAGCTGAGGGCACCTATTTCCAACCAGTTGTTGGGTTGCTTCTTCTGTAAGAACTTGAACAATCCTTTGCGTTCGTAAACATCGATAGGGAAATTTTTAGCCTCATCTGTGTTTTCTGCACTGTTGCCTGCAGCGTGAACAAGGAGCACGTCATTTTTTGCTGCATACTTCACGGCATCATCTACGACTTTTTTGTCCCATGAGTAACCTTTTCCGAAACTCATGTTGATGACAGTAGCACCATTGTCCACAGCGTACCGGATAGCATTCGCAACATCCTTGTCACGCTCATCACCATCTGGTACTGCGCGAACACTCATGATGCGAACGTTATCAGCGACACCATTCATTCCAACGTTGTTGTTACGAACTGCAGCCACGATGCCTGCTACGTGTGTCCCGTGGGAAGCATCTGGACCCTTAACATCATTATTGCCGTAGTAGCGCTCAGAACTATCTAAGTAGTTGTCACCTACAACCGAGCGTCCATCAAAATCGAGGTTATACATCGATGCCGCTTGAGAAGTGAAATATTCAACACCACCTTGGAGTTGCTCCAAGAAATCAGTCAGCGTAGTCTCAGGACCGAAATTACGAGCCATGTTCTGCGCCATCCCCATGATATTTGGGTCGTCAGACTTATAATTTAGTAAGTCGTCTTTCTTAATTACATCTTTTCCGATGTCTGCCTTCACCTTTTCAAGTGAAGCGACCGCACCTTGATAAAATTGGAGGTTTTGCTCAGCCTTTGCTTGGCTCTTGTCAACAACCTTTTTCATCTCTTTGTACTCCACGAATTTCGCCCGATCTTTTTTAGAAAGTTTGTTCGTGTCGAGTTTTGAGAACTTATCTCCGTAAAATTTTACGAGACGTGTGACTTCAAGCTGGTCTCCTGAAACGTTGCCGTTAGGACCTCCTATGAAGTTCCAACCGTGGATATCATCAATATATCCGTTGCCATCATCGTCTTTTCCATTGCCTGCGATCTCACCTGGATTCGTCCACATGATTTCCTTAAGGTCTTCATGTTCTGCGTCTACGCCAGAATCGATGATTGCTACAATAACGGTTTGTCCCTGCTTATCCTTGAGTAGTTCTTTATAGATACGTTCTGTACCTACACCTGCAACATCGTTTGCTGTTGGGTCAAGATTAAACCAATTTTCAGGGGGCGAGTCTTGAGCGAAAGCTGAACTCGCGATGAGTAAGCCAGAAAGTACTGGCAAAAGGGTTCTTTTGATCATGTTCGAAATGTAAGGATGCAAAAGTAGCAAATCCCCGCCCAGTGGAAGAATCCTTTGGTCGAAAGGACCAAATAGTACAGAGAAACTACAGTTTGGTACGAAATATGTCAACGTTACTGTCACTGGTGGTGGTATTACACCCCCTGACTCCTTTCAAGAGTCACCTACACTAGTCTGTTTTGAACAACACCCGCGTGGTTCTACCACGCACAACAGGCTTTTGAAATGAAAAACTATTTAGAAACAGCACTCTTTGTGCTCACGTGCGTCGTAGCATCGCTCAGCGTCTCCGCACAAACCGAACTAGGATTTAACGTAGGGATCTCAACGTACAACGGTGACATCGCACCCGCTACGCAAGTAGAGGTTATCATGAATTCACAAGCATCTCTTGGTGTGTATGGCCGAGTCGATGTAGGTCGCCTACTTGCTTTTAGAGGCTTCGTTCAGCAAAGCAAAATACGTGGCGCAGACGCTGATAGAGCTACGTCACAAGAGCGAAATTTAAGTTTTCGAAGCAATATCCTTGAAATGGGAGTAGTAGCTGAAATTTATCCCTTAGGTACTAATAACCTTGTTTCTCCTTTCGTATCCATCGGAGCAAGCGTATACAATTTTAATCCAGAAACAGAGTACAATGGTCGCTGGGTAGAATTGCAACCGCTTGGAACAGAGGGACAAGGGCTACCAGGATTTGCACCAAAGTATGGTCTTACTCGTTTGGCAGTTCCCATCGGACTTGGAGTTCGTTACCCAATGGGTGATAATTTTGTCCTTGGAGCTCAGGCAAGTGGACGCCTTACGTTTTTTGACCACCTCGATGATGTGAGTGGCAATTACGTGAATTACTACGAGCTGCTTGACGGTAATGGAAGCTTAAGTGCAGCAGTTGCTGATCGCACAGGAGAGTTCAATAATACTGATCCACGCAACATTGAAACTGGAACTCGCCGTGGTGACCCAACAGACAATGACTGGTTCTACACAGCTACGATCACAATAGGATACCGACTCGGATCTGGACTTTTTAACTCAGGAGGCGGCAAGTCAAATGCTGGGAAGTACAATCGTTGCTACAGTTTCTAAGGAATCTTCTTGTCAGCTCAATCAGATTCTCCGCATCAGAGAGTTTGGCCCTCATTTTGCCTAAAGTTAGGTTGAAGTTCATATTCCCCCTAAGTATCATGTGTGCAATCGTGCATTTGACTTCGATGAACAGACCACGTCACATCCTTAGATCGAATATTCTTCTATGAGAATTCTAACTTGTCTCACCGCGATATTTCTTTTCAGCTCTGTGCTCATGGCACAGTATACTGAAGTAGGAATGGCTGTAGGTGCTGCTAACTATGCAGGCGAGCTAACTGCGAATGGTTTCCGACCATCGGAATATCATCCATCCATTGGTATTTTTGGACGCTACAACCATAGCCCACGCCTTGCGGCAAAAGGATCGCTAACTGTTGGACAAATTTCAGGATCAGACGTTAACTCTGGGAATCCAAATACGCTCACTCGTAACCTTGATTTCCGCAGTCCGATTTATGAAATCGCAGCAATGGGAGAATTTAACATCACTCCTTACGCGATTCGCAATAATCAAGGTGCAGCCCTTTACTTAACAGCTGGTGTCGCTGGCTTCTATTTCAATCCTCAAGCCCAATTTAACGGTGAGTGGTTTGATCTGCAACCATTGGGTACCGAAGGACAAGGAAGTGCAGCAAATCCAGACATGAAGCGCTATAGCCGCGTTCAAGCCTCAATCCCTTTTGGTGGGGGTGTTAAACTCAACGTTACAGACCGTTTCAATCTCGGAATTGAAGTGATTTTTCGACGCACATTCACAGATTATCTAGATGATATCAGTGGAATTTATCCAGATATTGAAGCACTGTATGACGAGAACCCATTGGCTGCAACACTCAGTTTTCGATCACCCCAATATACGCAGCAGTCCATGGGCAATCCTGTTGGAAAGCAACGAGGGAATAGCGACGTGAAAGACTATTACATGTTTACCCAAATAACCATGAGTTTTAACCTCACGCACAAGCAAGGTCTAGATTTCGATGAGAAATATGATATTTTTAAAGATCCCCCACCTGCGCTTTCTACGCTAATGTCATGGGAGTTAATCCCTCAGGCATAGCATTAGCCGTCCGATTAAACACACACACACACACACACACATTTTGAGTGCTCGCCTGAACAACGAGCCGTTTGCCCCCCACACCTGATTTCATTTTGAAGTCAACCCGTTGTCGAAACGTCGATAACAACAACACAAACACTAAGAGTAGGTCTAAGATCAACTCTAAACCAGGCAAACAAACAAACTATGAACAAGCCACTCCTAGCGGTGGTATGTGCACTCCTAGGCGCAAGCCTTAGTGCACAAAGCACGCTCTATGTGAGCCCAAACGGCTCAGGTGATGGAAGCTCTTGGACGAGCTCATCTTCCCTCAAAAAGGCCCTTCTTCAAGCAAAAGCCGGCGATCAAGTCTGGCTGAAAGAAGGAATCTATCCAACTACCCAAGACGACAATCGCAACATCTATTTCGATGTGCCAACTGGCGTCAAACTGCTCGGTGGTTTTACCGGAAGGGAAAAAAATGCCAGCGCCCGAAACCCTCGAGATAACAAGACGATCCTCTCTGGTGAAATTGGTGGAAAGGAACGTTCAGACAATGCTTACACGGTCGTTCGAATCGCTGATGCAAATGCTCAGACCATTCTTGATGGCCTCATCATTAAAGACGCATATGCAAACGGACACGGCCCAACCGCTGATCCAAGTCGAGCAGGTGGTGGTTTGCTGCTTGCCGTCTCCAAACCCGAAAGCACGTGTGAGCCAACGCTCATCAATTGCACCATCAGTAACAACTTCGCACGCGATGGCGGAGGAGTCTACGTGGATGGTCGTGCTGGGGTAGCGAAACCAAGTTTTGTGGATTGCACCTTTCAGAAAAACGCTGCAGACATTGATGGCGGAGCGATCTATAATGATGGTCGCCGAAGAGGAGAAGCCTCTCCAAGCTTTGTGGATTGTACTTTTCTAAACAATGAAGCCAACTACGGCGGAGCAATCTTCAATCAAGCGACAAAAGGAGTTTCAAATCCTCGGCTATCTAAATGCAACTTTCGTGAAAACCACGCCTATGTGCGCGGAGCAACCATCTATAATCTAGCACATCAAGGCGAAAATCGTCCAGTGCTTGTTGATTGTGTTTTCGAAGAGCTATCGGAAAATAAAAATGAGGATAGCGCCCTAGCTAGAGGAAACTAGAACAAGGAGCTATCAAACGAGTTCAGGCACGTTTGATAATTCCAAAGCCTGGAACACTATTGGAGCCCTCGGATCAATTCGATCTGAGGGCTTTTTGAGTTGACATCATTACCTTGCCCAAATGCATCCCGCACACGAGCCAGGCCATCGGTTTAGCACTCCCGAAGAAGCGCTCAAAGCGCACTGGGGTTATGATGCTTTTCGTGGCATTCAGAAGGATGTAATCTCAACGGTTTTAAATGGGCAAGATGGATTGGCTTTAATGCCTACCGGAGGCGGTAAATCGCTCTGCTATCAGGTTCCTGCACTCGTAAAACCTGGAGTCTGTATTGTCATCAGTCCGCTAATCGCGTTGATGAAAGATCAAGTGCACAACTTGAAAGAACGAGGTATTCGTGCCGCGGCACTGTACTCAGGGCTGAATCGTAGAGAACAAGAAGCCATTTATGATCGCGCTCAGTTCGGCGGACTTGAATTGCTTTATCTCTCGCCAGAGCGACTACTTACCGAGTGGACAAGAATTAGAATCAAGCAAACCGAAGTCAGCCTACTTGCCATAGACGAAGCACACTGTATTTCGCAGTGGGGACATGACTTT
>CALDTK010000155.1 GCA_937924035.1 uncultured Saprospiraceae bacterium
TCAGAACCCAATCGAGCAGGAAGGAACGTACCCTCTTCCAGAGGCACAGCTTGATCGTTTCATGTTTAATATTCAGCTCACCTACCCGAGCTATGAAGAAGAAATTGCAGTTGTAAAAGCAACTACAACCAATCATAAAGCGACCGTTAATCCGATCATCAGTGGTGCTCAAATTCTTGAGTTCCAAAACCTGATTCGTAAGATTCCTATCGCTGACAATGTGCTTGAATATGCGGTTGGGTTGGCTAGTAAAACGCGTCCAAACACCGAAATGGCGACTCCCGAAGTCAATCAGTACATCAGTTGGGGTGCAGGTCCACGTGCTTCTCAGTACCTAACGTTGGGTGCTAAAGTGCATGCTGCAATCAACGGTAAGTACTCTCCAGATCGCGAGGATGTGCAAGCAGTCGCTCCTTATGTGCTTGGTCACCGTATCGTGCGCAACTTCCGCGCTGAGGCTGAAGGTATCAGCGAGAAGCAAGTGATAGAAGGATTATATTAAATACCCTGCTGGCTAGGATTTGATACACCCTTGCAGCACGTGCTGTGCGCGAGGACTAAGCTCTACGACGGACGAGATTGATTAAGGTGTCTCAGTTGAAACGCAATCAATTGGCTTTATCAGATAGCCTTGATAGGAAGCTTAACTTCGAAAGTGCTTCCCTCACCTGGTGCGCTGACCAAGGATAGTGAGCCATCAAGACGCTTTACGACACTTCTTACCAACGCTAGACCTAGTCCGGTTCCTGGAACTCTAGGAGTCTCAGCACCAGTGACAAAGGCCTCGAATATTCTTTCTTGATCGGCAATGGCGATGCCTGGACCATTGTCTGTAACTCGAAGGATGTAACTTGAATCTACCTTGGTTGCGGTAACGATGATTTTGCCAGAAGTTAAGTGATGATACTTTACAGCATTGCTGATCAAGTTCAATAAGACTTGTTTGACCGCCGTAAGCGAACTTTTGATTCGTCTTTGATCTCCTTCGAAATCAATGATGTGATGCTGATCAGGATCAATGAGATCTGCTACTTCAGCGACAAGCGTCGGAAGATCAATATTTTCATAGTTGGAGAAATCGTCGTGATTGGCCTTAGCAAGGTTTAAAATCCCTTCCACCATAGCACTGAGGCGTGTTGCGCCACTTCTGATGTGGTCTACGTACTCGAGTTCTTCAGCGTCCAATTTTTGCTTTAGTCTACGTCTGAGTAGACCTGCAAATGAACCCATTGCCCGCAATGGACTTCGAAGATCGTGAGCTGCCACACTAGCAAACCGGCTAAGCTCAATATTCATCTGAAGCAGCTGTTGCTCACTTTTTTTCCAATCTTCTACTTTACAGTAAAAGTCAAGCTGGAGTGCTAATTGTCGACCTATAACGGTGCATGAGGCCTGTTGTTCCGCACTAAGTGAAATCTCATTTTCACAGGCCATCACCAGACATCCTGGATTAACCTTCTCATGGCTAGCCAGCGCCACGACTATGACAGCAGTCAACTTTGGATGCTTTAGAAGCAGTGGGTTTTGGCGAAAGCCTTCAAGTTCTGCTCCTTGAAGAAGCAAAAATTCAGATGTTCCAAGTGCTTCAAAAAAGCTCCCTTCATATGCGAATGAATCGAATTCTACGCCCAATTGAGCGCCAACGCTCAGGATTTCACCAGATTGAATGGCGGTGTAGCCCAATTGACAACCAGATAATTGTAATCCAAGACCTAAAAGTTGGGCAAGTTGATCGCCATCCGCCAACCAGGCATCGATTGCTGCCTTTGAGTGCCTAATTGAAGCTTTCGCTAAAACAGGAGTCTTTTTTGCAAAAAAAATATCCGAAGACATGTATGAAAAGGGCTAGATAGGTTTGATTATAAGCAAAAAACACGCCTGATCTAATCGATTGATAATTTTCATCTTTACTACACGTACATTTGCAGTTCTCAAAATCTCAATACCCCATGAAAAAGCTCCTATTTTCTCTAACCGCACTCTTACTGGTGACAGCTGCTGCATCTGCGCAATTCACTGGCAATCTGGTCATTAATGAATTTGTAGCAAGCAATGATTCTGTAGGTGGCTACCAAGAGCCTGATGGCGGTTTTGGTGATTGGCTAGAGCTCTACAACATGGGTACTAGCGACTTAAATCTTGAAGGAATCAACTTTTCTGACGACCTTACAGAGCTTGATAAGTGGGCATTCCCAGCAGGGGTCACTATCGAAGCAGGTGGATATTTGATTCTGTGGGTGGACAATGATCCAGACCAAACAGGTATTCACGCGACGTTCAATTTATCACGAGGAGGAGAAGACGTAGTGCTTTCTCAAAATGGGAATATCATCGATCAGTATACCTATGGTGAACAGGATACCAACATAGCCTCGGCTCGTGTACCAAATGGCACTGGGAACTTTGTGAAGCAAACACCTACACCACTTGCGAACAACGAGACACTGAGCGCGAATGAGCCTGCTACCTTACGTTTAAAGGCATTCCCTAATCCTACGGCCAACACACTTATCGTTGAGTTGGGGGCAACACAGTTTGATCGCTATGAGGTCATCAATTTGACTGGTGCAATCGTAATGAATGGGTTACTGACGCGCGGCAACGACGAAATTCGTCTTGATGTAAGCGCACTTGCATCTGGTCAATACCAACTCGTTTTTGACGGAGGTAAAGCCGCTGCTAGTTTTACGCGACAGTAAGACCTTCTCAACATTGAGGCTGTTAAGTAGCTGAAAAATCGGTCAGCACTTTACTTTTACGCCGCCCTAACTAGTAAAGCCACCAAGCATTTTTTGTATTTTGCTTGAGACTCCTTTAATAAGAGGATGTCTTCTTGGGAAGTACAAACAAGGTTTTGGATTAGATCACTCCACGCCACTTTTTCTGGCGAGTAATCAGGCTTCACCATGGGCAAACGCTACCCCTTTTTCCTTTTAGCAGCGAGCACGGTTTTATGCTTACTGTTCGTACCTGAATATGTCGCGTACAATCCAGCGACAGATGGTCCACTTGATGGTGCTGACATCACTTGGATGCTAGTTGCCACCGCACTAGTGTTATTCATGACTCCTGGCCTTGCCTTCTTTTATGGAGGTATGGTAAACAGAAAGAATGTCATTTCGACAATGATGCAGAGTTTCATCTGCATGGGTGTGGTCTCGGTGCTTTGGATAATGGTAGGCTATTCCTTAGCCTTCGGAGATTCTATTGGTGGAGTGATTGGTGATCCTCGCACGTTTTTCTTTTTTAAGGATGTCACACTTGCACCGAAGGACGGGCAAACGATTCCTCACCTATTATTTGCATTCTTTCAAATGAAGTTTGCAGTGATTACTCCAGCGCTCATTACAGGGAGTTTTGCCGAAAGGGTACGTTTTAGAAGCTACCTTCTATTTACGGTCTTGTTCATCCTCTTCATTTATGCTCCTTTGTGCCACATGACGTGGGGTGGCGGACTCTTTGAAGAATGGGGTGTACTAGATTTTGCAGGAGGGACGGTCGTTCACATGAGTGCAGGTTTTGCTGCGCTTGCAGGAGCTTTTTATTTGGGCAAACGGAAGCATGTATCGCATGATCCTGCCAATGTGCCCTATGTCATTCTTGGAACGGCGATGCTCTGGTTTGGCTGGTTTGGATTCAATGCCGGCAGTGAATTAGCCGCTAATGCAAATACTGTAATTGCATTGGCGAATACAATGATGGCTTCGGCTGCCGCAATGATTGCTTGGGCTTTTTTCGACCGCATGCGTAACAGAAAAATGTCTGCCGTAGGAGCTTGTATTGGCGCTGTGGTTGGGCTTGTGGCAATTACACCTGCAGCTGGATTTGTCTCTTTAGGGGAGGCTATTTTTATTGGAGGCATCTCTGCCGTAATCTCAAATTTAGCTGTTGACGTTAAGAACAGCACATCGTTAGATGATACCCTTGATGTCTTTCCTTGCCACGGGCTCGGCGGTATAGTAGGAATGATCCTTACAGCAATATTTGCAGGAGCTGCCGAAGGTGGATTGCTTGCAACTGGAGGTGATTTTGGATTGATAGGAGCACACTTAGGTGCACTGGTCGTTACTGGGGTATTTACCTTCTTCGGATCACTTTTACTCTTCAAACTAGTGGATGCGTTGTTACACATCCGAGTCACTGAATCCCAGGAATTCAAAGGGCTTGACTTAAGTCAGCATGGAGAGTCAATTCTGGAACCAGCTGATGCTCAGGAGGTCCTTGATTCTGCATTGAATCTCGAACTTTCAAAGTCGTAAACCTTAAGCTTTAGGCTCGGCTTTTTTCGCTTTGGCGATACAACGTTCGACATCCTCGACCATTTCAGCATTTCCACAGAAAAACGGCACACGTTGGTGAAGTTCGGTAGGCTTCACTTCCATGATTCTCTGGTGTCCGTTA
>CALDTK010000156.1 GCA_937924035.1 uncultured Saprospiraceae bacterium
GCGCTTCTTTCAGGTCAGTCAGTTTAAGCGCTCAGCGGTTCCAAACGGACCGAAAGTGCAATCAGGTGGCAGCTTAAGTCCTCGTGGCGACTGGCGTGCTCCGAGTGACTCAACAGCTAAGATGTGGATCGATGAGTTGGAAAGGAATGTTCCTTAGGGTAGAGCCTCCTTTAATCGGTCTTTACGCAGAGAATTTCAGTTTGTACTCCTTTCTATGAAGCATATTCATCCTATTCAAATTCGGTTTGCTGATACTGACGCCCTTGGTCATATCAACAACTCAGCGTACGTCCTTTACATTGAAAGTGCTCGCGTTGGCTTCTTAGTTGCGACGGGGATGGAGGTGTCTACCTTAGTCTTGGCTCGTTTGGAGATCGACTATCGCATGCAGGTACACTTTGATGCGCATGCTTCATTTACTGATCCTGCAAATGGACTTGTTGTAGAAAGTCAAGTAGAACGAATAGGAAATACGAGCATAACCTTACTTCAGCGCATTGTTTTTAAAGGAGAAATAGCTGCAGAGGTGCGAACAGTAGTAGTGAATTTTGACTATAAGACCAAAGCACCTGCGGTGGTATCGGAGAATACAAGAAGTAAACTTGGCGAGTTCTTGGTTGGGTAGTATAAGAAGGATTTTGGCTAGTTAAATTGACATGAACCTATTGAGATTAACCTACGTACATACGTCTTCATTTAAAAGTGAAACACGTTTTGAAATCATTTGTATCAGTAGGTCGCGTAGCTAAAGTTGCAGCAGTGGCTATCGTTTTTATTGCCATTACATGGCAGGCCCGCGTTCAGCATCAATCATCAAGCAATGGTGAGCAGAGTATATTGACTCAGCAGGCAGGAATGATTCCTCAAGACTGGGCAAAGCATCGTAAAGCGCAAGTGAAAGAATTGACACGCGTAATGCCCAATAGATTTGCATTGAGTAAGGCATACTACGATACGGACGAGACGCTCCTTGAATCAGTAGAAGCAAACTGATCCAGCTTTATTGCTTAAGAGCCAAGTGCGTGCTTAAGCTAGGCCTTCAGTGATTGAGTCAATCATCTTACCAAAGAATCCGTAGTAGATTCTACCCCAATATGGCTTCTTTTTGAACCGGAAAACTTCACCGGAGTTTCCATCAATGAGAACTGGAACTGTAAAGCCTCCTAAGCGCTTTTCAGCTTTCAATTCAGTGCAATATGCTTTCGCATCTGCGGTTAAGTTTTTCGAAATTATAATACTGATCGAAGCCAATCCAGACTGAAGTCCGCGAGGCCAACCAGTATAGTTTGCTTTAGCAAACTCGTATGCTGCCATTTGGTGGCGCCAGAGAATTTCAGGCGTAATTAATTCGTCACCGCCGTCGGTGACTGTAATGAAGGTGTTGAGTTGGGTAGCCGCCCACGACCATCGGAATTGCTTGTCATAACCTACAATACTTGGAACCGTCAGGATTTCAGTTTCGAAGAGCTGGAGTCCTTTTGCTTTGAAGGCAGACGTGATTTTGGTAGTAAACATTAGTAGAACTTGATGAGCGTCACAATCAATATTAGAAAAAGAAACATAGGAAAGTAAATAGCCTTGTAAATCTGGTTGTCGTTAAAATCAAAGATGTCACTTTTGTTCTTCGTATATACGACAAGATTAGCCGTAGACATAATTACCATAAGATATGTGATGAAATAAAAGTATTCTAGGTAGATTAAATCTGCTGTGATGATCTCTTTTCGCATGTCAATGTGCGAGAAGATCAGCACAAAGAAAAATGCGGCCATGCTTTCTATGACACCTTGTCGCTCTGCGCTTTTATGGACAGCGTAGATTAATATGAACATCATCAATAGCACAACGAAGATCGGGATCAAGTACGTTACAAACGAATTAAGGAGGTCGCGCTTTAAGTTAATGTTGAACCTTAAAGTTGGAACACCTTCGTAAAGGCTTTTATCTCCGTAACCAAAATCTGATTCGTAAGTATCAAGTGAATAATTGAAATAGGTCTCCATTACTTGGTTTCCAGAGATCCGGATATTGTGATTTAGCCCACTTTTTCTAGAAGGATTCGTAAAGCTATAGCTACCAAGATCTGGGGTGAAGACCAAGCGGTCACGATTGTTGAGAGGATTGATTTGTAGACTTAAATGACGCTTGTCAAATGGGTAATCTGCGTACTCAAGGTTGAGCGTTAGGGTCACCCTAAAATCCCAAGTCACCAATAAATAGCCGACCTCTCCTTCTTTTGATGGAACGGTATCTCTATTTACCTCTTCGATGTAACTAGCCTCGGCAAATGGAGACATCTGGGGAAAGTCAAATCCGATTTCGACTTCATCTGCGACGGCCAAAGGGTACTTCTGCCATACCTTTCCCCCTACACTTAAGTCGTATGAATTTTCGAAGGTCATCCGGTTGATGAAGATGCCAGTTGGCACTTGAGTAGGCTTTGGTACTTTTCGCTCTTCAGCTCGTTTATCAAGGTCGTATGTGAACTTGCCTAGGGTGCCGACATCAACAATAGGAGCGGTTTCCTCTTTCGTTTGAATTTCTTGTGAACTGTGTTGTAAGTAACCAATCAGCACGAGTAATGAGAGTAAAAGAATACTGCCCAAAATGCTTAGAATCCAAATCTCTCTTTCGTCGAGATAATCTTTAATAAAGTAACTGGCGAGTACAAGAATGATAAAAAGTGAGAAAATGAGGCCGAGACGAATGAGTCTCCGATCTCTTTCTATCGTATCACCTAAAATGTCGTCTTTAAAGAAAGAAAGGCCAATACTCCAGTTTGAAGAAGGAATCTTATCGAAGAAGAATAAGGAATGATCGTTTTGAACGGGATCATAGAAATCTATTTGGCCTGTTTCTCCCTTGGCCATCGCTGCGTACGCATCTTTTAGTGATCGGTTAGGTTCTAGTTCGCTCAAGAAGTTTAGGTCTTTCACCCCGATGTATTCTTCATGCGGGTGCGCAAGAAGGTTCCCTTTCTCTGAAGAAATGAGTCCATACCCAGTCTTTCCGACACTCAACTTATGGACAATATCTTTGAATCCTCCTGCGACAAAACTCATCGTGATGGTACCTCTGACCTGGCCCTTGTTTGGACCATCTGCGTAGTAAAACGGTACGCCATAGTCGATGTACCAATCTTGAGCTGCCTTTGCGTAGTACGGTTCTGCCCAAGACGCACCGTTGTCACGAGGCCCTGTATACCAAGCTGTTCCATCTCCGAGAACGGTGTAGTCATAACTATCTTCTACTTGAATATAGTTCGAGCTTCCCTTGTCGTAATACGGGCAATAAAGTTTCTGGTTTTGGCGAAAGCCGAAGGGTTCATAGCAAGCTGTGACACCTTGGAGTTCAGGAATCGAGCGTGCACTAGCCCTGATGATATCTCTTATCTGCGCATCATCAAGTTCTTCTGATCCAAATCGCTCAGCCAGTCTGTCTCCTTCCGTAACGATCACTTGTAATATCGTATCTACTCTATTGCGTAGTGCTTCTGTGGTCGTCAACCCTTTTTCAATTACAAAAGCATTACGCTGTTTTTCAAATTGATAGAAGCTGAAACCTTGGTATATAAGTGCTCCAAAAATAAGAACAGCCAGAAGATAAACGATGCGCTTACTCATTATGCATATTTAAAAGTGACGAAACTAAAATATTAGTATGCTAGAAGTAGTACCCGAAATTAATATTGAAACGGGTACTCCATTTGGCATCAGGGTCACCTGCGCCAAGGCGTGTGTTGAATCCTGGCCCAAGCCACGGCTGATTACGCCCCATGGCCGCATCAACGTATGTGTAGATGGGGCCTGCTGTGATAAGTGCACCAAGCACATTCATTTGTGTGTCCTCAAAAAAGGAAAAAGTTTTATCCATATAGTTGTAGTCATTATAAATTTGAATACTACTTATTGGTCCCCAATCAACAGGGAAGGTGCGAGCAATACCGATTGTATAAATTATAGCCTCACCTGGCGTATCGTAAGGTGCACCATAGGCGCTCATTTTATAAATCGTTGCTGTTCCTAGTGGATTATTCTCCTTGTTGGAGTACCCTAATATAATGCTCTTGATGCTCCATTTGGGGGTGGTAAGTTGATAATGAATACCAAGTGCAGCGGTTGTTCCTATTAGGCCTGAGGTAACATCCAACATGCCACCATATTGGGCAGTAGCTCCCATCTTATGCTCGACTTCTCCCTTTTTGATGGTTCGAATTACCCGAGCTGTTCCGGTATTTACTTCTTTATGATCTCCAGATAAATCATAGCCATACCGAGAGTCGCTTATCGGTCCGCTGTCGCTAAAACTTAATTCTTCGGCATTTTTGTAAAAAGCTAAATCATAATGCCACTTATCTCCGGTATAGGTGTAGCTCAATCCCATATCGTGGTCGTCTTCAAACCCTACATAATAGGGTAGTGCAAAGAACCAGGAGTGCGAGTTGAACTGCTGCGTTCCGAAGTATGCAGGGATTAATCCAAGCTTTAAATGCGATTTTTTAGAAGTAAGATATTGAAACCAACCATACTTTAAAAACGCCCCACCAAACTCTGCACTGTAGAAGCGTTGTTCGGCATGTATTTCAAGCTTCTTATAGCGTGCATCGACGTTGATTCTAAATACATCATATCCGAAATCACCACCTCGACGTGCTTGGTTTTTCTTCCAAGTCGATAGGTTATAATTGAAGCGAAGCGCACCACCAACTTTTAACTCCCAATCAGGAATCACTTCATTAGTGGAAGAATCATTGAGTGTTTGTGCCTGTGTAGCAAAGCAAGACAGCAAGAAAGCACTTAGGAAGAATAGCTTGACTGATTTCATTTTCATTTCTCCAAGTAAAATTGGAGTTGGCTGATTAGGCCGTGAAGATGCAAATTAGAAGCGTTTAATCAAGTACTATTCAGGGACTTAGGAGATTTTGGGAAACTCACAAGGCTTTGGCGTGAACGATCAACGACCAGGCGAGTCACATCTGGGCGAGAGTAGTGTCCACTAGGGTCAAAATTTTGACGTTCTTCCCAAACGCGACGTATATCGAGCGTCGCGACGACCAACGTTTCTCCACGGGTTTGTGGTGGAATAACCCAAGAGCCATCAGGTGCTGAAATGCAACTTCCTCCATCGGCGATGATGTCAGGTACTGCTTTTAGGAAAAGATCTCTGTGCGGAAAATCTTCAGGAATATCAGCTTTCGCCAAAACCCCGCTTACTGAGATACAATACGACCGGCCTTCCTTTGCTAAGACACGTGTCAGGTCTTCGGTATTTCGAACAGCTCCTGGCCATACCGCGACATGAAGATTCTCTCCCTGTCCATAAAGGGCTGCTCTAGAAAGTGGCATCCAATTTTCCCAGCAATTCAAACCGCCCACGCAAAATGGGGCGAGTGCATGTGTCACCAAGCCATGTCCATCTCCTGGACTCCAACTCAGTCGCTCTTCATAGGTTGGCTGAAGCTTTCGATGTACAGATTGTATTTCGCCCTCCTTATTGATGTAAACCAAGGAACAGTACAAACTATGTCCGCCTCTGTCCAAGGGGCGTTCTATGATACCCAAATAGACGGCCAGTTTATTGGTTTTGGCGGAAGCTTGAACTTCCATTAAGTCCCCTCTCTCAATACAAACCGCTTCTTCTATATAACGTGCATGTATCTCTTTTTGGATGCGGTCATTAAATTTTGCTGCTCCCGTATAGGAAAGCCAAAAAGGATATCCAGGCACCAGGCTTTCGCCAAAACAGATTAGATCGCAATCTTGCTTTGCAGCTTCTTGCATACGGTCAAGGACCTTCTCTAACGTAGCTTCTCTATTTAGGAGGATGGATGAACATTGTGCGAGTGCAACATTGAGTGAATGTGACATGCCGACAAGCTACGGTACATCAGCTTTATGGTAAGTTTTCCGCCTTGAATAGTATAGTATATCATGGCCGTTGGGAAGTATTGGTAAGTCCTCGGGAAGTCGGGATGAATGGTTCGCTCCACACCGCCCACATCTTTGCATTGCCAATAAAGGCAAACCACAAAGAAAAATTTTCAATCATGAAGTCATTCACATTCCGACTCATCGCTCTAGCACTCGTACTTATAACCCTTAATGGATTCACAAGCCTTCACGCCCAAACCGAAACCATGGCAAAGCAAGGCATGGACAAGATGCACAAAATGGAAAAAGCTGATGCTGTAACTGTAATTCAGTTAAGCCAGGCCCCTGGAGAATTTAACGTAAAAGGACTTACCCTTTCTCCAGGTCAGTATCAGTTTGAAGTAACAAATGCATCTGTAGACCACGAAGTTGGATTCGTTATCCAAAAAGCAGCCGATAAAGACGGTGATTTGATGGCAACAGCGATCAAAAGTTCTTTCACCACTGCAACTGTTGCACCTGGAGCTACTCAAAGTTCAGGCGTAGTGAATCTTACGCCAGGAGAGTACGTCTACTCATGTCCAATGAATCCAACACCTCACTATACGATAACTGTCGAGTAAATCATAGCTTGATAGAAGAGGTAAGATCAGTCTACTTTTTTCATACTTTGCTAACCCTTGCATGCGTCCAGCGTGTAAGGGTTTTTTTTGAGAAAAAGACAGCCTTAATTCAATGTGTATCTTTCGGCATGCGTTTAGTTTTCCTCCTTTTAGGTTTTTCTCTTGTTGTTTCAGTACAGAAAGGCCTCGCTCAGTTTGAAGTTGATGGATACCATGTGGTAGATTTTGGTAACCCAGTCTCAGCGAAACCTGTCAATACTTTTTCTAGTACACGTGCTGGATCGCGCATGCAGATTCCTGCTTCCAATGGTTGTGATAATGGTTTAGAAATTCTCATTGTCGATGACTTTGCCGGTGTCAATAATAGTGGAACCCAACAGGCTGACCCGAATTTAGAACTACCTGCAACGTTAACAGGCGATAGCTTTTTCGGACACACAGGTACTTTCAATGGGACCGTCAATCCTACTGCTGCAATTGAAATACGTGGGATTCCATCGGATGAAACTGTAGATCTTGGACTATTTGCAAGTCGAATGGGCACTGGAAACCGTCAAACTTGTTACACTTTTTTGGGGCAGGATACTATTGAGGTCTGTTTCGACCCGAACAACAATACAGACCAAGTTGTGGAGGTAACAATCGGACCAATGTTAGACACGAGTGGTATTGGGATAGTTCGCATAGAAATGACGGCAGGCCCCGACAATGATACTCCTCAAGGATTTTTCTACTTAGGTGGCTTAATGATCAGACACGAATTTTTTTGGGTCACACTAGAGGGGCGTCATTTTTTCGATCCATTTGCCGAGAACTGCCAACCGGTCTATTCAGTTGGTGACGTTATAGATGTTTCAGGCTTTGCCTACCTGCCTTGTTCCTCTCATCTTGGGCTTGTGATTGATGGTGATTTGGTAGATACTACTTCTAGAACCTACCCGAATTTTGGAATTGAATGGACCGTTCCGAACTTCCCTACCAACGAAGCGCGATTGGTGATGGTCAATTTCGGCCCTCAAGGGCAGCGCAGTATACATGCAAGTTCGCAGCCGTTCAGTATCGTCGAACCCTCCGCCCCCTGTACCATCGTTGTGCTCGGCTCTTCAACTGCAGCTGGAACAGGTCCGAGTACAGCAGACAGTACTTGGGTGAATCGATATCGAAAGTCCGTCGCAGGATGTGATTCTAGGATTGAAGTAGTAAACCTCGCGCGAGGCGGCTACAATACCTTCAAGCTCCTACCCGACGATGGCTTCATTCCTGCTGGGATTAATCAGACGATAGATTCCGCTCGAAATATCACAGCCGCCATGGCGCTCAATCCGCAGGCGATCATTATCAATCTGCCAAGTAACGATGCAGCTTCTGGCTATGATGTGGCGCAGCAATTAGCCAACTATGATCAGATGTTGGCTGCGGCTGGTAATGTGCCTGTCTACGTTTCTACCCCACAGCCTAGAAATTTCGGAGCAGCTCAAATCGCGATCCAACGAGAATTGCTAGACTCAACTTTTGCTCGCTTTGGTGATCGTGCTATCGATTTTTGGACCCCCTTTGTAACTACAGATGGCACAGTGAATCCAGCCTATGATTCAGGAGATGGAGTTCACCTCAATGATGCCGCGCACCGCATTCTTTGGGATAGTGTCATGGCTAAGCAGATCGATACCATTCTAACGTGTCGACCAAATGCCAGTAGTGTTTTTACACCTTCTCAAGTTTCTCCGCTTTCGCTAAAACTCTCCCCGAATCCTACCCAAAGTAATGTTCTCTTAGAGTTCACTTTACCGACTACTGGTAAGGTGGAGATGAAGCTTGTTAGCGTTGATGGTAAGCTTGTCCGAGTCTTGCCAATCTATCAAGGGATAGCTGGCTTAAACCAATTAACGATTGAAAGAGATAGTCTTCCTACAGGGATGTACATCTTGCACGTGGAGTCGAAGAGTCTTGGGACCCAGTACGCAGGAGCTGCAAAGTTGATGGTGAAGTAGCTGTCTAAATAGCTTCTAAGTGGTCGATTTCGTCAAGCCTATCCACGGGGTTTTTCAAGATTCGACTGGCTATCCTAGTGTCCTTACGTAAGAGTAAGTAGAGGAAAAGGATTGGAATAATAAGCTTGATTCCTGCGGTAAGTGGATCGTCTGCGAACAGCCCAATTAATGCCCCAAGACCTATCCCGCTTGTGTCGCCTTCAACATTTACGTAGTACTTGTAAGTGTTGTAAGCATTTTCTATTGCGCCAAGAAATTTGAAGATGAATAGTGCTAATGCTCCCCACCAAGCCAGCTTACTTCCTTTTATTCCTGCACCAAGAATTAGTAAAATTATACTGCCAGAGATTAGCAAATAGGGTAGGGGTATACCTGATATTTCATAGTTTATTGACTGTGCGGAAGGAGTTATGATTTTATAGGAAACAAAGCAAAAATATAAAAACAAGTAGGCCCCAATAATTTTTAAAATTGGAGTTCTTAGCCAAAGGATGTCGGGAGTTGTTGAGGAACTCTTTAGTTTTCTACTCTTTTCAAGACCTATGCTGTATCCTTTTGTTTCTCTCTTTATGTTCTTTGCTTCGGCTCGGTCATATAGACGGTCGAGTTCTTCCATCGGCAACATTCTCGCTGTCAATTCCAATCGTGCCGTCTCCACCG
>CALDTK010000157.1 GCA_937924035.1 uncultured Saprospiraceae bacterium
GTAAAATTGCCCAACAGTCTTTCGTGGTATAAAACCGAAGAGGGCAAGATTACTGAGCTAAGAAATACCAGGAAGTTCATCAACGTCGCTGTTTCTGAGCAAGCATTCCCTGAAGGCACTTTGAAGATGCCAGCGGATGCAACGGAGGTAGAGTAGTTTATTTAGGTTGATCTGCTGAGTTTAGATGCTATTCGTTGCATGATTTGCAGCGAATATTTGTGATGTGCAACGATTAGACCCTATATTCGTCGCAGTTTATGCAACGATTAACTCCTTATATCCATCAAAAGCCTGATTGGCCTACATTTTCGTGGGATGATGCAGCAATCGTCAACCTCCTCAGTGAAGTGAGGAATTTGCAAGGTCGACTCGTGGGTAAGATGGAAACGTTGGGATTTGAGCTAAGAAGTGAAGCGGTACTTGACACACTCACCTTGGACGTGCTGAAGTCTTCTGAAATTGAAGGAGAAGTGCTCGAACCTCAACAGGTAAGGTCTTCGATAGCAAGGCGGCTTGGGTTGGAAATTGCTGGTGCTGTTGAATCTGATCGTAGTGTTGAAGGCGTAGTGGAAATGATGCTCGATGCCACTCAAAATTGCTTCGATGCGTTAACGGCTGAACGGTTGTTTGGATGGCATGCTGCTCTTTTTCCGTCTGGTCATAGTGGCCGCTTCAAAATCACGGTTGCAGACTGGCGAAAAGACACTACTGGTCCGATGCAAGTTGTCTCTGGTGCACTCGGTAAGGAGAAGATACATTTCGAAGCTCCCGACTCAAATCTTTTAAAAGATGAGATGAGTGTTTTTCTTGATTGGTTCAATGGTAATTATCAGTTGGATTCTGTATTAAAAGCTGCGCTAGCGCACTTGTGGTTTATCACCATACATCCCTTCGATGACGGGAACGGCAGGATTGCGCGAGCCATGACCGATATGCTACTCGCTCGAGCGGATAAGAGTAACCAGCGTTTTTACAGCATGTCTGCACAGATCCGAATTGAGCGGAAACAGTACTATGAAATATTGGAGAAAACACAGAAAGGGAATTTAGACATCACGAAATGGATGGTTTGGTTCTTAACCTGCCTCGAGAGTGCATTACAGTCTACAGATTTGGTTTTGAAGAAAGTGCTTTTTAAAGCAGACTTTTGGCAGTCGCACAAGCAGACCGCTCTCAATCCACGTCAACTTAAGCTGCTAAATATGCTCTTAGATGGTTTTACAGGTAAGCTCACTTCCTCCAAGTGGGCAAAGCTTACGAAGACCTCCAAAGATTCAGCGATCAGAGACATCAATGACCTGATTGACAAAGGGATTCTGCAAAAGGAAGCAGCAGGCGGAAGAAGTACGAATTATGAGTTGGTGGGGATGTAGTCTCCATCCCACCCCAAGACTGCGAAGCAGTCAAACAGCAATAGCATAGGGTCAAACGCGCAAGACTAAAGCGTATCGTACAAACTCGGATTAGAGGAAAATATATGCGCAAACACAATTTTCTGACCCTATGCACCATACACTTCCTATCATACCACCCATATCAACTCTTCAGCGGCAATTCTAATTCGTGGCAGGCCACGCAAAGTTTTTGATTCAAAAGCCAACCCGTGACAAATTCATAATTAATAAAATGTTCTCGTCTCTTTGTCATTCCCAGTGCAGAAATATTAAGCAGGACATCCTATTCTTGCTTTAAGAATTTTAATTACTAAATCTGGAAACCTAATAATGAAGTATCTACTCCTAGCTCTATTGTGTATTTTTTTATTCAGCTGTGAAGATGATGACTCTACATTGTCTGCCTGCTCAAACGATGTTGAAATAGATATAACAAGATGCTATAGTCCGCTATCAGACTTTAATGAGACTGAAGATGCTTACTACGATGTCGTAGTTGGTCAAATAGAATTTGATACAGCGACGAATACGGGTTACGCAATCCGCGAAGGTTCAAATATCGTCTTTGTATACAGGAACATCTTCGGCTTGTTTAATTTGAGGGTAGATGATGAACGTGAAGAGCGATTGTTTTTCGAGATCGACAATTCTCTTGAATCATTCGTAATTGATAGCGAGGCTGAATTTGAAGCTTCGAATTGCACTTATGGATTATGTTCTGCCTGGATTCCAGATCTTATGTTTCAAAGTTTTGAAGGAAGCATTTCTGGAAATAGAATTTCAGGCTGCGAATGGAATATTGACTGCGATGTGATTGCAGAATCTTGGAACGGATCTCGTGATACTTTTCAGTTCAATGAGGTCTTTCGAAATTGACCGATTTGTATTTAGGATGGATAAATGAGTTTGCCATTTTTTCCTACCAAACCACCCCATAACCAACACCCAAAGGTAATTCCTGATACGCGGCGAGACCAAGAACGATGCGAACCCCATTGACCAACTCTGCATCAACGCCGAAGGTGAAGGCAGCTGCGCCGGTGCGAATGCCCGCATTGAAGGCCAATCGATCAGCAGCTTGATAGTGAAGCCCAACACCACCCGCGAGAGAATTGTCAACCGGTTGCCAGGCGCTTAGCAAAATTCGCACGCGATCGCTCGATTGGTAATTGACTCCAATTCTGAGGCGATGCTCAGCTAAGGGTAAGGCAGCACGATCAACATAAGTATAATGCGCTCCTGCGCGGAGGCGGGAAGTCACGTCAAATTGAAGTCCGGCTTGCGCCACTGGAAGAATCTCACTTCCATACTCATCGTAATCCCCAGAGAGAATGCCGACACGAATTCCTGCTTGCAGGTTGTCTGTAAATTGGCGACCTGCTCCTACATGAACACCGGTGATCGTATAGCCGGGAGGTGAGAAATACTGTACCCCAAGAGAGATATGTCCTGTCTTTGCCTTAAAGCCAAGGTCTAAGCCCAAGCGGTTGAGATCTGGCAGTTGGAGTTGATTATATCCGTAAGCTTGAGCGGAGAATTTTCGCTCAGCCGAAGATGCCACGGCTGGGTTTTCTGCAGCACCCCAGACATCTTGATATGCTACTGTCGCATCACCAAGTGAAAGAGAGATTGGGTTAGCTACTTGCGCAACCGAGGTTTTGGCGAAAGCTCCTAAAATTAAAAAGACGTAAAAAAAATCTCTCATGAAATAGAAGGTTAAACGTCTAGAGCATTTTGCTGACAAAGCGCTTCATACCAATCGGCAGCAGGTGTATTTTCTCGGTCCAAAGTAGCGAGATTAAGCCGGAGTAGTCCGAACTGATACCGCGGACCTAAATGCCATTCAAAATTATCCCAAGTACTCCAGTGAATGTATCCCTTCAAAGGAATGCCTTCGCGGATGCAGCCGTAGACGCCTTGGAGATACTTCGTTAGAAGCGAGATACGCTCTTCAGAATCGCCAGTCGAAACGCCGTTTTCTGTTACCCAAATCGGTTTGCTGGTATCGGCGTGAGCTCGTTGGATATTGTAAGCTAGCCCTTCAGGTTTGAGCACCCACATCTGGTCATGTGGTAGGCCCAAAGCCTTCACTTGATCTGGGTGATTCACTACGTCGATCGGGTCCGGAGCAAAAATCAGGTGTGTGTAATAGCTAATGCCTACAAAATCTGTAGGTTCAAAAAGCTTAATGGCCCTTTTATAGTACCACCAATCGAAGAGTTTGGCGGCAGTTTGGCCTTTGAATCCACGCCCCTCTGCAAAAACTGTATTGAGGCTGTAGCCAACATCAGAAGTAGGGAATTTCTCTTTCAAGCGTTTGTATACATGCACGTGTGCGCGTGCCATGTTACCCATGACTCGCGAGGCTTTGGGCAGACTCTTTTCATAGGGAGGCCACTTGCCTTGATGATAGGCATAAAGTGCGTACGCATTGGGCTCGTTGAATGTGTTCCACGCAAAAACGAGGTCTCCAAAGGCCTCCATAATGCGGGCAGAATAGTCGTAAAAGATTTCCAAATTGCTTTCCCAGGCCCAACCACCAGCATCTTCAAACCACATGGGATGAGTATAATGGTGGAGCACGAGCATGATTTTCATGCCGCGTCCATTAAGGGCTTGAAAGAAGTCGCGGTATTCATCCACGACGGTCTTGTTAAAAGCCGCATAGGGTTGTGCTTGTAGCCTTGCCCAATCCACGCTGCAGCGGTACACCTGCCCAAAGCGAGCAATGTGATCAACGTCTTTCATGCGCCTCCGTTCATGGTCTGTCGTTCGCTGAAAAAGATGGCCATCTTTTGCTTTGATGCCGCGAAAGTTGTGGTCTGAAGCGGTTTCAATTGCTCCTGCAGCGGTAGATGTGCCCCAAAGGAAATCTGGGGGGAATTCAAGCGTCATGGGCGAAAGTTAGAGAGATATTTTTAAGTCGCTCTCTTTCGATCGCCTCTACGCCAGCACGTCATTCCGATGGGAGGCGAGAGGAACGATTTGGCGGATTAGAGGAACTACGGGATGACGCTACCGAAACATAGCGTCACTCCGACCGAAGAACGTGAGGCACGAACTGGCGCAGTGGAGGAGCAGCGGGTTAGGGTCTAGATTTTGAATTTTGCCGCTTTCCCTCGATTAGTTCGTCTACGCCAGTCCGTCATTCTGATTGCAGCCGTGAGGAACGATCTGGCGGAATAGAGGAACAACGGGATGACGCTACGACTACGAATACATTAGCGTCACTCCGACCAGCTGTCGCAAGGCTGACGCGTCGTGGAGCAGTAGAGGTAGCTACAGAGCAATTGTATGAGATCGCTTTCCCTCTGTCGTGTCTTCTCTAGTACCCGAACGGGATGACGTTACGAAGGATTCCCCACGCCTACCAGATGTGAAATAAAACTTCTAGGCTCAAACTTCAAAAGCTTTTCTTTGAGCCATGAAACTCTTAGACGGTAAGGCACTCGCAGCCCTCATCAAAAATGAAGTCGCCGTAGAGGTGAAATCACACATCGCTCTGGGCAATAGAGCACCTCATTTGGTGGCTGTTCTTGTAGGAGATCACCCCGCAAGTGCTTCGTACGTGCGCAATAAAATCAAGTCTTGCCAGGAAGTCGGCTTTCGAAGCACGATAGAAAGGCTTGACAAAGCTGCAACACAGGAAGAGCTTTTGGCTAAGGTTGATCAGCTAAATGACGACCCAGAAGTTGACGGTTTTATCGTCCAGCTGCCCTTACCTCCGCACATCGACGAGATGGCGGTCACCTTGGCTATCGACCCGAGAAAGGATGTAGATGGTTTTCATCCTGTCAATTTTGGTCGCATGGCACAAGGACTCGATGCTTACCTGCCAGCGACACCATACGGGATTTTGCAATTGCTCGAACGTTATGATATCGACACCAGCGGAAAGCATGCCGTGGTCCTTGGACGCTCTAACATTGTGGGGACCCCAATTTCAATCTTGCTGAGTCGAAAATCACGTACTGGTAATGCTACCGTTACGCTCACGCACAGTCGCACGAAAAACCTCGCAGAAGTCCTTCGGTCAGCAGATATTTTGGTTGCCGCAATTGGAAGTCCAGAGTATGTCACGGCCGACATGGTGAAAGAAGGTGCGGTTGTAATTGATGTGGGCATCAACCGTGTCGAGGACGAAACTAAAAAACGCGGATATCGACTCGTTGGCGATGTTGATTTCAAGGGCGTTAAGGACAAGGTTTCTGCAATTACGCCTGTGCCGGGTGGAGTAGGACCAATGACCGTGATCAGTCTCATTCAAAACACCTTCCGAGCAGCCAAAGACGAGGTGTACGAAGGTATAAATACAAGCTTTTGAGCGCTACACGATGCTATCATATTCAAACGGGGGCGCTCCAGCCTGAAACCGTAATTGCGCTCTTGGGCGACTGGCCTTTCAGTGGCTTTGAGACCGAAGATAGCCTCGTGAAGGCTTATGTACCAGCGCCCAAAGACTCAGAGGTTTTGGCGCAAGCTGTTAAGCAACTTTCCGAACGTTTTGGCTTGACCGTAGAAGTCGAGACGCTTCCTGACATCAATTGGAATGCACGTTGGGAAGAAAGCTATAAGCCTGTAGTGATTGATGATTTTCTACGAATCAGCGCTCCTTTTCACCCTGAGGCAGAAGGATTTGCGCATGAAATCGTCTTGATTCCGGAGATGTCTTTTGGTACCGGGCACCATGAGACTACCTACCTCATGTCTACGTATTTACGTGATTATTCGCCTTTCGGCAAAACCTGTTTCGACTTTGGAACAGGAACGGGTGTGCTTGCCATCCTAGCTAAAATGCTTGGTGCAGGGCATACAATCGCTTCTGACATAGACGAACGCTGCGTGACAAGTACTCTTGAAAATGCAGAGCGAAATGGGGTAGTGCTAGAAGAAGTCTTTCAGGGAACAGAGGATAATCTGCCTGATTCTTCGCTCGATCTCATCTTGGCTAACATAAACAGGAGTGTACTACTCAAAACAATCCCGTCGTTAGCTAAACGGCTGACAGATAATGGAGAACTCTGGTTAAGTGGTATTCTTGACTCAGATTTATCGATGATTGACGAGGTGGCTAACTCTTCCGAGCTTGTTCGCGTAGAACAAAGACAGAAAGGAAAGTGGCTAGCCTGTCGGTATGCCCTGAAAACGATTACATGAAGTTTATAACACACATTCTTACACTTGCCTGCCTTTGCCTTGTATTAGGCTCAGCACATGCTCAACGCATTGAGTCCTTCTCTACGACGGATTCGAAAGCGTTTATGGCCGATTTTGATGGGTTCATCAACGGTAGTAAGCGAGATGTAGCAGCTAAGCTTTACAAGAAGTTCGAACGAAAATTTACCGCTTACAATCCTGAGCAACAGGCCGAAATCATGGCTGTTGCAAATCAGATGATTGGGAAGGGCATGTCTTCTGCACCTTATTTCGAGGACTATTTAGTGGCACTTGAAGTTGTCCCTTTCTCGGCATCTGATCCTACAAGTGCTGCCGCTAAAACCTTTAAAGATTGGCATGCAGCCCTTACTGCATTGATGGATGGAATGGCGTCTCGAAAATTCAAGGGCTACGCTAATTTCTTAGATTTTTCTGCGTCCTTTTTCGCAGACGGTAGCCTAAGAAGTGCTTCAGGACTTACCTGGTTTGCACGTTCGAAGAGCTTTAGCATGAGTGTGGTTGGTGCTGAGCCGATCATTCACTTCGATACTGTTAATTTGGTTGGTATTCGTAGGACTGATAGTATTCGGATCATGGCTACTTCTGGAGATTATTATC
Organism: uncultured Saprospiraceae bacterium; assembly: GCA_937924035.1. Taxonomy (GTDB): domain Bacteria; phylum Bacteroidota; class Bacteroidia; order Chitinophagales; family Saprospiraceae; genus CALDTK01. Next base: position 7,170 of record CALDTK010000157.1, read on the forward strand.
CAGCTGAAACAGAATTTAGAGGTAAGAAAGGCAAGGTATATTGGGATCGTCACGGTCTCACCGATGCAAATGCTTTCTTGAGTACTTACACGCTAGATGTAACAAAGAGTCTGTATCGAGCTGATTCTGTCAAAATGACCTACCCTCTCTATTTTGGAGATGAGCGAGTACTAGGATCGTTTGAAGATAAAATTTCAACTACTTCAGGAACGAATACTGCTTCTTATCCTCGTTTTACGAGCTACAAATCTGTACTTAAACTTACAGATATCGGTGAAGGCTTGACCTACACAGGAGGTTTCAGATTACAAGGTCTCACCGTTTATGGAGACGGTGGCGAAGGCACAGAGGCTACCGTAGAGCTTCGTAATGCAGGGGGCAAACTTGTCTACCGAGGTGTTGCAGACGCTTTTGTTATCAGACGTGGAGAGCGGATCGTTGGAGACCAAGTCAACTCTGCCTTTTTCTATGGAACAGATAGTATCATACACCCATCTGTCAACTTTCGCTACAATATTCCCGAGCAGACGCTAGCACTCAATAGAGGAGAGCGGGCTGCAGATCGGAACCCATTTTATTCCTCTCAGCAGGACGTCAACTTTGATGTCGATGAGGTGAAAATATTTGTTGCCAAGGACAGTATTCTTTTTGGAGAACAAAAACGCGGAATCGGAAAAGGCAACAAGGCTGTTACTGTACAGAGTTTGCAGTATTTCAGTGCTGGAGACTACAATCGCTATCAGAGTATTGCGACGTATAACCCGCTTGATGTGATCAAGGCAGTTGCAGAGCGAGAAGGAAGAACCCTTGATGGGCTTGCACTAGCGAAGAAAATTGATTCTCGTTTCAGCTTGGAGTCTGTGAAAACGCTTTACTTCGATTTGGTAGCAGATGGATTTATCTCCTATGATATAAACACTGCTGAAGTTGTAGTAAAGGATAAAGTCTTTCACTACATCGATGCAAAAAATAACAAAGTCGATTTTGATGGATATAATATCGTTTCAAAGACGGAAGAAACTAACGCTTCTTTTGATTTGAATACGGGAGAAATTCTTCTAAATGGAGTGAAAAATCTGGAGTTAAGTAGAAAGCAACGTGTGGCTATAGTTCCCTTTGGTGGACAGATGGTGATGCAAAATGACAGAGACGTCGACTTCAACGGAACCTTGTATGCTGGCTATTCTGTGCTGAACGGTAAGGACATGCATTACCAGTACAAGGACAATCAGATCGGCCTTGATTCTGTGCGTTACTTAGATTTCTTTATACCAGCAGATGTGGAGCAAGGGGTAAAACCTCCAGCACCTGAAGGTTTGAGTTCTCGCATTGAGAAAGTCCAAGGAACGATCTTGGTTGATGCTCCAAACAACAAGAGCGGTAAAGAAGAGATTGCGATTTTCCCAAGTTTACAGACTTCTGGGCCTTGCTTTGTTTATTATGATTTACCGAATAATCATGATACAGCGTACACAAGAGATAGCTTCTATTTTGAACTCGCTAAGTTCTCCTTTAACAGTCTAGACAAGTACACCAAAGAGGACCTTAGATTTAAAGGAACGATGCATACTTCCTTGATCTTCCCACCGTACAAAGAAGATGTTTATGTGCGTGATGAAGACTACAGTTTTGGTCATACAACCGTAGCTGTTAACTGGCCAACTTATCAAGCAAAAGGAACTTTTGATGGAACCTTGGATCTCAGTAATAAGGGCTACTATGGAGAAGGAACATTAAAGTACCTCACTGCAACTGTTGATGCAGTTGACTTTCTCTTCAAGCCAAAGCGAATGACCGCTACAGCAGAGGCATTCAACATGGTGGAGGATCGTACTGGTTCTCCCAAAACACCACAGGCAAATGGAGTAGATGTAAGTCTTGATTGGGCACCGTACCAAGACAGTATGTATGTACAAAGCAAGGAAGCTGCTTTTAGTGTCTTTGCAAGTGGAGATCATACGCTGGAGGGCCGGTTAATTCTCACTCCTTCTGGACTTAAGGGACAAGGTGTTCACGACTGGCCACAGGCTACCATCCGCTCGCAATTGTTGAGTTATGGACCTTTCTCCGCAGACAGTGACACGCTAGCCCTAGCAATTAAAACTGAGGATGGGGAGAACATCGCCTTGGAAGCTGATAACCTCAACGGTCAGACAGATTTCGATAAGAATTTCGGGAATTACAAAGCGAATGATGATGTAATCGTCATCGACCTGCCGGCCAACATGTACCAGACGAGCATGAATGAGTTTACATGGGACATTAATTCTAAGGAGATCACTTTTAAGAGTAAGCCAGGCGAGCTTGGAAAGTTCATGAGTATGGCTCCTGATCAGGACAGTCTCTATTTTGAAGGTGAGACGGCTCAATACAATCTCACAGGATCAAAGCTTGAAATGGGTGGTGTGCCGTTTATCGCGACCGCCGATGCCCTTGTGTACACTTCTGACGGAAATGTAAATGTTGCAATAGGTGGGGAGCTGGGAGAATTGACCAATGCGAGAATTGTAGCAGATACGATCAATAAATTTCACGTCATCGATAGTGCGACTGTAAGAATCAAAGGGCGAAAAGAATATACTGCTCGCGGCTACTACCGCTATGATATCCCTGCTCACTCACAAAGAGTACTTTTTGCCGAAGTAATAGGTGAGCGAGTAGGAAAGGGTAAGAGGTCTGAAAAGGATGCTGTAACTCGTGCAAGTGGTGAGGTCAAAGGATCAGACAAGTTTTACATCGATGAGGCTACACTGTTTAAAGGCATCATAGCTCTCGATGCCAGCCGTCCAGAACTGACCTTCGATGGTTTTGCAAAGCTTGATGCTCCTGGTATTACCAGACCGCGTTGGTTTAGTATTAATACGTTGGGAAACAAGAACGATTTGCTTATCCCTTATGACTTGCCAAAAGCGCCAGAAGGAGATGACTTGCATACAGGAATATTCTTGAGTAGAGAATCGCTCGAAGCGTATCCACTGGTCTTCCAAACAACCCATACAGGACAGGATCGATCAATTTTAGACTTAAGCGAAGGCCTCCTAGATTACAGACCCAAATCTGGTGAGTATCTGCTCGGAGATAGTCTTAGAGTGCTCGGAAAGCAACGCACAGGTGCAATGATGAGCGTGAATACAAGTACTGGAAATATAGAAGCAAGCGGTCCTTTAGCACTAGGAAGTGAGCTGGATTATATTTCAGTGAAAGCAGCAGGAGAACTGAAGACTGGGTATAAGGATCCAGCGCCAGGAAAGCGCTTCCCTTTACTAGAAACCGATGCTTTGATGAGCATTGACTTGATCATTCCAGAGAAATTACTCAATCTCGTTGCTGCCGATATTTCTGCAGCGGGGTTTGATGCACCCGATGTGAATTACGGTCCAATGTCTACTTTCTTGCAGAACGCCTTGCCTAATTGGGTTGCGAATCCTCAAGATTCTTCAGCAGTGACAGCAGCTAAAAGTGGAGGATTTATACTTCAGAAAAATGAGCCAACGCATTCATTCATTTTTCCGAAAATGCCGCTCGTCTATAACGGTGATTATCAGAGTTTCTTTAGCGCTAAGGATAAGATTGACGTCGCGTATATCAATGGAACAGGAATTCACAAACGTATCGAAGGCTATGTTGAAGTGAAGATGCCTGGAAGCGGCGACGATCGTCTTTATGTTTATCTGAAAAGCCCGAGTGATACGTGGTATTTCTTCGGTTTCAAGCAAGGAATTCTCAATGTTGCTAGTAGCAGTCCTCGGTTTATGGAGAGCTTAGAAAGCCTAAAGGCCAAGGAGCTTGCAATTAAGATGAAGGATGGTGAGATTTACGAGATTCTTCCTGTTAACGCAGGAACTGCAAACTCTTTCGTAGCAAGGGTTAAAGAGGCTCGATAGCCCGTCGCTGCTGTATCTACCAAAGTTGAGTGGTGTAAAGCTCATTGCAAAGGAAACATATTAGAAAAAACGGTACAGTTTTAGACGTGTAGACCATTGGTGGTTTCCCTATCGTCGATTGCATGCATTTTATCGACGCTAAGGAAGCTCTAACCCAGAGTTCTATGCGCGCATTTTATATCCTCTGTAGTCTACTCCTTTTGGGAGCACTCTCAGAAACCCTCTTCGCTCAAAATTTTGTGACGGCCAATTACGTGCCGACCACAGGTCGACCTACCCAACTCAACGTCTGCGGTGATACCGATCAGGCGGTGTATAGGTTAACTCAAGCCCCAACAGCCCCACCGATATCGAATATCGAAGTGACTGTTGAGCTTTTCAAAGGCATGAGAGCCGTTGGCTTTGATGCAGCGAATTCATCACCTGGAGTCAGTGTGGTAAGTCTTGCAGACCCAACTAGGCCGGTACTTTCAATTCCTAATCTCAATAGAGCAATAGGCAATCCGAGTGCAGATTTTGCTTTGATCCTCGAGGCACGTTGTGGCATCAAAGATTCCATAGATCAGAACAACTTACTCACGGTAAGCGATGAAATTGTTGTTGATTTTACGGCAATCGGTTCCTCTCGTTCAGAAAGAGAAGTTATTGATCCTTACCTCGCTGCAATCACATTCCCGGTCTTTAGTTTGATTGACTCTTTAGCGCGCTCCCCACTTCGCGTGGGTGAGCGAGTAACTCGTTTTATTACAGTTGCAAATGGATCATTCCGAGGATATGCGGATACTGTCCGTTATCAATTAGAGCAAGGACCTGGGGCTACCGTTGAAGCAATTCGCATTAATGGAGTTGCTAAGGCTTTCGCCAAAACAGTCACTCCGGCAGGAGACACGTTAATAGAAATTGTCCTAGCAGGTACTGACTTTAATGGAAATACCATTGGAGCATTGGCAGGAAACGGAGATTCGCGTTTCGATCCAGATGAACGACTGCTCATCGAAGAAGATGTACAAGTTCTAACGTGTAGCGAAAGTCGCATCGCTCGCCACACCACGCTTTTTGGTTGTGATGAGGTGTATTGTGATCAGACCGACATACAAAGTGATCTACCAATTGGTAGCGGTCAGCCAGTACTAGAAATTCAAAAAACAAATATTTTTCCTGATGTAGAAGTGGGCTATTGTCAAGCTGGGGAGTTCACCGTTTGGGTATCCAACTTAGGGCGAGAAACTGATCCAACATTTGGGGAAGCACGTGATCTAGCGTTAAGTATGATCGCAGACTTTGGAGGCGGACTCGCTGCCAACGGTTATAGCATATCTCAAATTGATGTCGCAGGAGTTGCAATTCCTACACTTGCTCAAGTCTTTAAACTGGATACCATTGCTGCATTTAGTGCTGATCCAGATGCGGCGGGAGAAGGCTTAGAAGATTTGGATGGAGATGGCTTTTTTGATGACTTAGCAGTTTTAGATAGTTTTCCCGTGAAGGTGTACTACGACTTTGATTGTTCTGCAGTCAACGTCGATGACCTATCAGACAACTGTGCAAACAATGCGACAACGACTTTTCAAGCGTTTGCATATTACGATAACGCTTGTGGAAACCGACTGAATGGACGTGATATAAACCTTCATTCTCCAAGAAATATTCAAGACGACTTTGAGCAGCGCACTCAACCTGATGCATTTGCTGAAGGCGCCGCATATCAAGTAGAATTAGAGTTTGGACGCCTTGTCTTCAACTTTGACAATAGCTGTTCTGCTGCAGCAGAACTTCGCGCGTATGTAGTTTTACCGCAAGGTGTAACCGTTGATGCCGCAACAAGCAGTATCAATCGCGGCGGACCGTCGATGCCTCTTCTCGGCGTGTCTATGTCGGCTGATACCGCACTACTTCGCTTCAGTCCAGCAGGTGAAGCATTCCTCTCGGGTGTATATACACTCACGTTAGGACTCTCTGCAGATTGTACAGCACCACTCGGAGAAACAATCTATCCTACCACGGTCGCTTACTATTGTCCTGATTGTTCGTGTGAGCACATCTGGATTTGTGAGAATATCGTTGGTCCATGGATTCACAAAACATCGCCACCTTGTTTGGTAACGGACCTGTTCCCATGTCCGCAAGGTGTCCAAGGAAGTAGCTTTGAAATCAATCGTACAACCTTAGGATTCTTCGACCAGAATTTCACGAATCCGTATGATGCGTTCAGTGCAAATACAAAATCTGCAATTCCGTCAGACAGTGTATTGATCACGATGAATGGAACGGTCGGTGACAATATTGTCGGCGATAGTCTTGGCGTTATCATTCACTACTTCACTCCAAATGACGAAACCGATACTGTCGGGCTATTCTTATTAGGCGGAGGAACACTTGAATGGAAAGACGGAGCAACCTGGCGAACTTGTGCCATTCCTCCAACGATTCATACCCTCGAAAATGATACGACAGAGACATGGCAGCGCTATGACTTGAGTCAGTGCTTAACGGATAATGGTTGGAATATTAATCCAGGCGATAGTATCCTCTTCAATGGAATGTTTGAGATTAATCCAGACGGCCCAATACTCTCAACGTATGAATTTGTTGAAGATCTCCGCGGTGGATTCTTTGCAGTAGAAGGTGGTACAGAAACACTCTGTGATCAATTTGGTGAAGTCTTCCGTGTAGGAAGACCATTTACTGTGTTTGGAGTTCCAAGTAACGGTACGTTTCCGAAAGGTTGTGATCCAGCTACGCTCGATTTCCGTCTGACGGGTGTCAACCGAGGTTACTTTGAAGAGTTTGGTAACGAGTATCGTCGATCTGCTCGACTAGATAGTTTGATCATTGAATTTGATACAACAATCTTAACTGCTTATGATGATGTATCTGTCGAACTTCAAGTTGCAGATCACCCTACACAAGGAAGCACGTTCTATCCTGTACGGCCATTGTCTGATTTTCCAGATGGTCGCTACGTGCTTATGCTCGATACGCTTGATCACTCTGCAGAGCTAGTAACTAGCCATCCTTTCCTCTATAACTTGAGGGTTAACCTTACCCCGAATTGTAGTTCTATTAGATCTAGTACGGCTGGAAATGCGAACTATCCAATGGAGGCAACGCCATATTATCGTGAGCGCTATTACGCTACCGATATTGGTACTGGAACAGGTGTTGAAGAAGTAACTGAAGATTGGCCATTGGTCATGACTTACGAGGATCCAGCGATCTTACGTATGGATATTCTCACACCACCTTATCAGCGAATTACAGCCGATACGGCATTTATCCAGATGGAGATATGTAACATATCTACTGTTTCTCGTGCTGGTAGAACGTGGTTGACGTTCAACGACACCACAAGTCTTCAGATTGAAGAGGCAACCTTGATTGATGATCCAATGAGCCCTGTTGATCTTCCAATAGAGGCTTTCACAGGAGGGCATTATATCAACATGGAGGCGCTCGAACAAGTAAACGGTGTCAATACCAGCGTTCAGGTTTGTAACCTGGTAAGACTCAAAGTCAGGACTTTGGGTTGTGGTGTTAATGGTATTCGATTTGCGACAGGTTGGGGCTGCGAAGCAACTCCACCAATAGGATGGTCGCCAGATCTCGATCAGTCTTGTATTGACGATTTTGGACTGAGTGAATTTGAACCGATTGCACCTTTCTTAGAGGCCGATCTCATTGATCAACCTACCGCACCTGTTGATCTGTGTACGCCAATCACCATGGAATTCCAAGTGAACAATGCGCAATCTGGACGAGCTTTCGACATTCTTTCTCAATTCTTCATTCCTGAGGGGTTAGACTATGTTGCAGGTAGTGCAGAAGTGGCTTATCCACCTTCTGAGCCGTTCCAATTAGTGGTTTCTGATCTCGTACCGAATGACACTACACTACGTGGCTTCGGTTGGCAGTTCCCTGATTTAGATGCTGTACATCCATATCTCGCGAGCAATGGTCTTCAAGGTTTTGAGGCTGGAAATCCTACAGACAGTAACCGCTTTGTTCTTCGCCTAACTTTTGAGACTTCTTGCGAGTATCGTTCAGGGAGTATTGTCTACTTCGACGCAGAAGGAAATGAAGCTTGTGGCGAACAAACCAACCTTGCCGCAGCAGAAAGTGCTGCACTTGAAATTAATGGGGCGATTCCAGATGGCTCACACGTCTACACGGTAGAGTTTGATCCAGCTGCACGAATCAGTATTTCCACAGCAACTTCACCACTTGAAATCCTCATTACAAACGTAGGGACGGACCCTTCTGATGCGGATGATGTTTTGCAAATGACCATTCCTGAAGGCTATGCATATGAGCCAGGTACAACCGTTGGAGTTGCTCCAGCCGGGTACAATCCAGGTGAGCCAACAATTACAGTAACTGGAGGAATTACGAATCTTGAATTCGCACTTCCAGCTGGAATGCTGCCAGGTGATGCTGCACGTATTCGTTTTGATGTGCGTCCAGATGCAGTCACTTGTGGTGACAATCCTCAAGCTGCGATGGCTGCCGTCCGATATATGGATGCACTCTGTGTTTCTCAAGGAACAACTTGTCGAATTCCAACCGATATCACGCAAGGCGGTGCAACGTTTGTCACTATTCCGGCGGGAGATGTTTTTGTCCCAGTAGTCAATGTTAACTTTGCAACTTGTGAAACGGCCGATAATGAACTGGTTTCACTAGATATTGATCTGAACGCAACAGGGTTTGCGCTCAATGGTGCTCCTGTTTTTGTCACGTTGTATTACGATACAGATGGAGATGAATTAGGAACTGCCGCCGATGATGCCATTGATACGCAGTCACTTTCCAACACATCTGGTGAAACAACAGTCAACTTTAGTTTTAGCGGAAGCTTAGACAGAGACTGGCTAAATGATCTAATTCTATTTGTAGATAGTACTGGTCAAGGAATGTGTGCTCCGCAGCATCTAGCTTTAGGATTACCTCAGCTCGATAATGCAGGCGATCAAGACCTTTACAATATTTGTGTAAACGATGATCCTAGTGTTGAGCTTGGTGATGTCGATTGCGCCACTGCAGCGAATGTGACCTATTCTTGGAGAACAGAGCCAGCAGGATTTGAAAGTCTACTCAACGATGCAACTGCAGCCAACCCAACCTTCACAGCTCCGAATCCTTACACAGGGCCGGATACAGTTCTCTACATAATCGAAAGCAATCGAATTGGCGTTGGTGTCAGTTCTGATTCAGTTAGGCTCGTCATTAGTAATGGAGTGACTTTGATGAACGGTCCACAAGAGGTGATTGATTATGGAGACATGATTGTGCTTACTCCGGATATTGATGCAGGTAGAGCTCCGTTTACTTATGTATGGTCGCCAGACTCAACATTGAGTTCAAGAACTGATGCGCAGCCAATTGCCAATCCTACCTTTACTACACTATACACCGTTACTGTCACGGATGCATTCGGTTGTGAAGGAATGGCTACACATGAGGTCGTGGTCAATAGTCCAATCGTGCCTGAAGCTACACCAGCCGATACTACAATCTGTCCAGATGGTACAGTATTACTTGAAGTGACTGGTGGTCCTGACATTACTTGGATTCCAAGAGCAACAAACCCAGCAAACGGCGGAATCAATTCAACAACAGGAAGTACGGTTCTATTCCAGTCGCAAGGCGGAGTGGGAGAGTATCTCTTTGATGTTGAAGTTGAAGATCCTGCTTTCCCTGGATATACAGAAACGATCACCGTACGTGTGGTTTCTGATCCTAATGCTGGTTGTCGAGACCGCTGTGATTTCCCAACTATGATTAGTGAAGTGGTTACTTCTACTCAATGTGGTGAAACAACGGGAGCGATTGAACTTAGTTTTGGTGCAAGCTTAGCAGCATACACCAGCGAATGGACAGATGCAGCTGGTAACGTTCTCGCAAACGATCAGACAAGTCTTACTAATCTTGGTGTAGGCGTATATCGTTTCTATGCAGTCGACCCAACGGACACCATTTGTGATTTCGAAGTACTTGCTTACGTAAGTGCAATTGATGCACCGCAAGCCATGATTAGTACCACTGATAGTGGATGTGGTACAAGTGATGGCTCGGCCACACTTTCGCCAAATACGCTTACGGCAGATTGGCCAGACGGCATGAGTACACTCACTCGTAACGACCTAGCTCCAGGTGAGTATAGAGTAGCCGTTTACGAAGCTGCTGATCCAACTTGTCTGCGTTATGAAACTATCACCATTGGTGAGTCAAACGGCCTTTCTGTTGTTGCGAATACGAATCAACTTCCAGACTGTGGCACTGCTAATGGTTCTGTTTCACTTTCTGTCTTCGGTGGTTCAGGTTCATACGATTACTCTTGGAGCACTAACAATGCAACAAATACAAACCTCCCGTCGGGAGCCTACAGCGTAGAGGTTACCGATCGAACTACAGGTTGTAGCGGTTCAGTAAGTTTTGTTCTTCAAGATAACGTACCAAGCGCAGTGGTGAATGTTCTCGGTTTAAATCCTGAAACATGTCCAGCTGATAATACGGGAAGTATTGACTTTACACTTGGACTTGATGCTGCTTTTGTTGCACCTGCAGATACCTTAATTATTTCTTCGCGAGGAGATACCGTGCTTAACGGAAGCCTATCCGCGGGGGATTATTGCATCGTAATACTCGATGGAAATGGATGTGTTGCAGGCGGCGATTGTGTCACTCTTGATGCTCCTGCTCCGATTCGAGTTGACATCGAAACAAGCGATGCTTGTGGAATTGACAATGGGTCTATCAATATAATAGAGCGCGAAGGACGAGTTCCATTTACCTATACCTTCAGCAACGGACTTGTGACCGCCAACGCCTCAGAGGCCACCTTCGGCCCGGGAAGCCACACCGTCAATATCTCTGACGATGAAGGTTGTAGTGTCGATGTTGGATTCAACATTGGCCAATGTCCTCCATGTGACAACTTCCCAACCATGGCGGATACTACTTCATTGCAATCTGCCTGTAACAGCACCGCTGAGTTCTGTTTGCCAGGTATCGCAACCAATGCAGCTAACCTCGTAATTTATACGGGTGATTCAATCCATACCGGAACTCCAATTGGATGTGACTATGGTCGAACTCGCTTGACCTACCTCATCGGGGTTCTTAATTTCGCTACACCAATAAATGTAACTTGGACTGTGGACGGAACAGCGTTTACAGGAACTGTTGCTTCTTTAGCAGAATTGACGCAATTCTTCCAGGATAATGATCCTGCTGGAAACTGGGTTTACGATACCCCGAGTACGGCCATCGTTGGTGGTCAGATGACGGGCGTGTACTCAACACTTGACGCCCAGCGTCAGGGAAGTACACTCGTAAATACCATTCCATACAATGAGCGTATTGAGCCGCTTGGCCTGGCAATCGAACTTCCGCCGGGACTTCACCGAGTCATCGTTCAAGATAGTTCTGTTCCTTGTTCGGATACACTTTGGGCAAGAGTTAATTGCACCGTTTCTGACACAATAGAAATTAATATTCCAGTCACAACAACAGATACTTTCTGCTTTGATTCAAGTGACTTGATGGGTAATTTAATTAGCCTCAATAATGTATGTCTTGATGAGACCTATGCAACTTATACGAACTTGAATGACACCTGCGTCACCATCATGGGTAACGCAGTTGGAAGTCAGACGGGTTGTTGGGTCCTCTGCGACGATACTGGAGTTTGTGATACCACTTACCTAATTGTCAATGTGATTCCTCAGACCTTGGTCTGGACGGATACGATACTGGTTGATGGATCTGATTTACTTTGTCTAACGGCAGCTGATCTCGGTCTGCTACCAGGTGATTTCACGATCACGAATACCTGTCCTGGAGCATCAGGATCCTTCGTCGATTTCTTTGTTGATGACGTGGCGAATTGTATTGAGTATGACGGACTAGTTGTAGGAGAAGAGACTGCGTGTCTCGAATTTTGTGACATGATGGGCATTTGCGTACAAGGCACTTTGACCGTCACGGTGATAGAAGGTAAGACGATCTTGTATGATACAATCTTCGTGAACCAGACTTCTCAGGTCTGTTTGGATACCGTGACGAATTTCGATGCGCTCAACATTTTCAACCCTGCAGATCTACTTGTAGAAACGAGTCTTGATACGGCCGATGCGTCTTGCTTGAATTACCGCGGGCTAGAGCTTGGTCAGGACACACTAGGTGTTGAAGCTATTCGCACAGATGGTACCGTAGAGCAAGTTTGTGTTGTCATTACTGTTGTGCCATATGACGGTTCACCGCAAGCCGAAGACGACTTCGTTTGTACAGAACGTAATACGCCGATCCGATTAAATGTACTCGCCAATGATCAAGTCTTTGGTGGTGTAGGAAGCTTCGAAATCATTGACGGACCAAGTCCTGATGATGGAACAGTGGTCATCAATCCAGATAATACAATCACCTTCACTCCTGCTGCGGACATCTGTGCGCGCGATGTGAGTTTTGTGTATGAGGTCTGTAATCCGATTCCAGACAGCTGTTCTCAAGCTACGATTACAATCTGTATTGAGTGCGATCGATTGGTGGTCTTCACGGCCGTATCTCCAAACGGCGATGGCATGAACGACGTGTTCTACGTGGCTAAGATTGAGGACTTCCCGAACAACAACCTGCAAATCTTTAACCGCTGGGGTAACCTTGTTTATCAAGAAGAGGGCTACCTCAACACTTGGGCGGGTACCTATGAAGGTGATCCATTACCAGATGGAGCTTATTTCTTCGTGCTCGAAGTCAACGTAGGTGAAGATCAAATAGAAACGTACCGTGGATACCTAGAGATTTTGAGGTAAGGGCTTTCGCCAAAACCTGAATTAAAAAGCCCTTGCGTAGAAATGCGTAAGGGCTTTTTTACTTTTCCTCCCCCCAAACCCCAGCCAGCTCAACAATCGTCTTTGCGGCCAAATTCAAGTCGCGCTCACTTATCCACTCCTTGCGACTGTGAATCATCTGCATACCCGTAAAGAGGTTGGGGCAGGGGAGTCCCATAAAACTCAAACGACTTCCATCAGTACCACCACGAATCTCTGACTCGATAACTTGAAGGCCTACTCTGCGAATTGCCTCTTTTGCATTTGCCATCACTTCGGGATGGAGTTTTAAGATTTCACCAAGGTTTCTGTACTGCTCAGATCGATCGGTAGCAATACTTGCTTTGGGAAACGCCTCGCGGGTTTTGGCGCAAGCTGATAAAAGGACATCATACTGTTCATCCAACTTTTCAGTTTCAAAATCTCTGATAATGAAAACAAGTGTCGCTTCTTCAGCACTTCCTTCCATTGTGACTAGATGTACAAACCCTTCTCGCCCCTCGGTAGCTTCTGGACAGTTTTTATCCTGTGGTAATAGACTCACCAAATGACTGGCAACACGTAGGGCATTCACTAGCTTACCTTTCGCATAACCTGGGTGCGCACTGATGCCCGTCACTGTGACTTTGCAGGCATCAGCACTGAAGGTCTCACCCTCTACATAGCCAGCTTCGCCACCATCAAGGGTATAACCAAAGTCAGCATCTAGCTTTTTCATGTCGAGCTTGTCGACGCCACGACCTACCTCCTCATCAGGAGTAAACAGTATACGAATTTTACCATGTGGAATTTCTGGATGTTGCAGTAAGTAGTTTGCCGCATCCATGATCGCCGCAACACCTGCCTTCTCGTCGGCTCCGAGCAAGGTGTCACCACTTGCCGTTACGATCGTGTGTCCATGGTGTTGAGCCAAGTAAGGTTGGTCAACTTCATTGATGTTCAAACCACTTTGGGGCTCGATGATAATCTGACCTCCTTGGTAGTTTTTATGGACTTGAGGCTTGACGTTTTTACCTGTAACATCTGGTGTTGTATCCATGTGCGAGCAGAAGCAAATCGTTGGAACTTCATGCTCAACCGTCGATGGAATAGTGGCCATAACATAGCAATGCTTATCTACTTCTACATCGCTTGCTCCCATGGCTTTGAGCTCCTCTGCGAGTACACGTGCAAGGTCAAATTGCTTTTGTGTGGTTGGCGTTTCTGTCCCGTTCGGATCTGATTCTGTATCGATCTGAACATATTTGAGAAAGCGTTCTATAGCCGTATGAGAGCCTTTGTAAATCA
>CALDTK010000158.1 GCA_937924035.1 uncultured Saprospiraceae bacterium
TTTCGGCATAGTCAAACCGATCATGCTGGATCGCGGAAACAACCGATTTGCGTAATTTTGCAGCGTAGTCTAAACCCGCGGGAGTTGGCTTGAACTCGGTTGTTTCGTAAACCCTTTTGCCCTGCCACGTGAACGAGATCCTAACTCGACCTCTGCGAATTTCGACTCCTTTGCGACTGACAGTTTTTTGAGTGACGGGTTTTCGCTGATTAGCCATTCGTTGAATTTCTCCACAATCCACATGCAGCGCCTGTTTGCTGCATAAAAATAATGAGTCCCCTCTTGCACTTTGCCTAATTCGCGATACTTCTGCAAGGCGCCGACACTAAGCCCAGTTTCATCGGAGAGTTTTTGGTCCGTTACAAAAACGTTCATACGGGCAGCTATTCCATCTCCGGTTTTACCCGGCAAACAGGCTTATAAAGATCTTGGCGAATCGTATCTATGACACTGCCATTAATTCTGATGGGACAGCGTCGCCGCGTGGAATTCATAGGAACGATTTGCAAACAGAATGGGTGTAGCAGATTGCTAAGGTGCCTCAACACATGCCATTTACAGGCAATGATTTCCCTTAGTTTGATGAGATTTATTTCAACTAAAGCAGCAAGGCAGCGATGACTTAGTTGAATGTTAAGACGGTCAAATTCGTTAGCTGCGAACGAATCTAACGGCTTGAATAGAGAGATTGGTATTTTCAAAAGCAAGTCTCCATTTGATGCAAGTAGGCAGTGTTTTCTGTCGAGACCTAGAAATCTCGTAGAGCCTTCCTACCGCTGGAGAGCGATAACTTGAAATCTTCAGGAGGCGAATCTCAAGTTACCAAAAAAGGTATCACATAAGGCTTCGAAATTTCAACTATGTAATTACGCGGGTGTTTCCGCTCTATGGCTCATGCTGTTAGCTCCGGAGTTAAAGCGCGGATAAATGCCAAAGAACTTCTCTTTCAGGTAAAAGCACATACTCGTGCGCGCGGTGTTTTAAGGACCACGAGGTGGAATTTCTACCGAAAGGACTTAAAATCCCTCGGAGTTAAATCCGTGCCGGTTCGATTCCGGCCCCGGGCACCAACAAAATCAACAGCTTACGCTACTTTTTAAGCTGTCTTTCAACATCAGCGAAAACGCCATTTTCGCCTCTAATAGCCACTTATCCCAGCAAAAACCGCCCAAAATCTGTACCACTCAAACATGCATTCTTTATCGTCGGATGCTGCTAGCTCAACCACTTAAGTCTTTGCAAATCCTATCGTAGAGCTCAGCTGTACTTTTATCAGATACAACCAAACGGTTGAACCGTCCTACCGTAGCTGACACCGTACTATAGCTACCCACCTTAAATTCTGACGCCAGTTCTTTCAGACTTAACCCTGTGTAATCCTGACAAAGCTTCATCGCCATCCATCTCGTTATATTTTTATTGCCTTTTCCTCTACTGCTTTTGAATATTTCCTGCTCACTCAAACCCGTTCGGTGAACTACGGCCTCGATCACTTCAACGATCTCTTTGACTGGCTTGTCCCTCGGAACCTCCCTTCCGTTATTCACACTATGAAGATGAGCTTTATCTATAAAGCGCTTGCTGCCTCTTACCGCCGGCCAGTGGTTCTTCTCGTAGAATTTTTCAGTCTCATCATCCACTCCATGTTCTACAAACCTTCCATATGCTGCCGTTGGCTGTCCAGATCCCAGCTCGCTAAAAACAGATTCTTTGTACAACCAGTCTGGTGATTTATTTTTATTCCTGTAACACGGATAGCTAGACCACTTGTAGTCTTCTAAACGCGAAACTATTGGTTTTTTAGTTTCTACAGGGTTTCGGTGAATGTACCTACTTACTTCCAAAAGATAGCTCGATGCTTCTATATTGATCGCCTTATAACGACCTCTGAACAATGTGCCATCCGTTTTTTTATGGCGATTGTAATACTGCGTGTAGACACCGTTTACATGCCGCATCGCTCGGCTCAAGTTCCCTCTTGGGGTACGCACCAGCAAGTGGTAGTGGTTGTTCATCAAACAGTAGGCGTGCACTTCCAATCCAAACCGCCTGTGTGCCTGCTCCAAGCATCCTTCAAATGCCTCAAAGTACTTAGCATCATGATAGATATTTTGCCTACCACGCCCTCGATTCATTACGTGGTAATACGCCCCTTCATACTCTACTCGGTGTGGTCTAACCATAACCAAACCCTATCATTTTATAATATATATTGCAAAGACTTGACCCCCAATGATTTTGACCCCCAATTGAAATAGAGCCGCTTTAACAACAGCTTAGGTTCGTCCGCCCCTTGGTTCCCCAACGAAACTTTGCCACCAACGCAATAGAGATAAATAATATTTACTCAATTTGGTTAATTGCACCTACGGGATCTGATGCATCAAACGATTGAATTTCTGCAGGAAAACGATCTCTAGTCAATGGCACCCTGAAGGAAAACGATCCTCCTACACTAGTCGAGAAACTGAAACTTCCCTTTTCAACACGTAGTCCAACTGAACTACCTAATTTATTCGATACTCCGACGACCAATGACAAATATGGGGCAGCAATCTGGGCGGTTTCAAGGGCTTCTTGAATGACTTGCAATTGCGGAGGAAGGCCAGGTATAAAAGC
>CALDTK010000159.1 GCA_937924035.1 uncultured Saprospiraceae bacterium
ACAAAACCGCAATGACCGCCATAATCTGGTACTTCTAAATGGAAATTTTTCAGCGATTTTGCTAGGTCCTCAGGATAGCAAGATTCGTGTAGAAAGGAGTCATCTTTGGAGTTAACGACTAGAACGGGATGTTCGAGTTTATGTAAAATAGGACCCGAACTATTCTCTTCCCAATAGTGCTGTGCACTATCAAACCCATGCCACGGAGCGGTGTACCACTCGTCGTATTCGTCAAATCGCTTTGCCTTTTTGAAAGCACCAGCATCGTGTTCTTCTGCCTTCTGTTTGGCTTTTCGATTTAAGCCCTTGATAAAACTCCATCGGTACGCCCAGTTTCTTGCTTGATTAAGCACTTCATTGCAATCAGTAATAAATAGCGGTACTGAAAAGACTGCAGCTCCTAGTACTTCGGACGGAACCTTTCTTGGATTTTCTGCAAGTAGTTTCAGCACAACATTGCCTCCAAGCGAAAAACCACTAAGCATGACTTGTTCAGCCATGGTGAGACTTAACGCATGATGAATCGTTGTCAGTAAATCTCCGGTTTCTCCGATGTGGTAACTACGCAATTTTCGATTTGGCTCACCAGAGCAACCTCGAAAATTCATCACGCAGACATTATAACCAGCACGATGATACGCTCTTGCCATGCCAGCCATATATGGCCTACGTGCGTGGCCTTCAAGACCATGGGTTAAAACCGCAAGCTTGGTTGAGCTTTTCTTTTGTTTGACCCAATCCAAATCGACAAAATCTCCATCCTTCAACTCTAGGCGCTCACGCTCCCACTCTACCCTAGGGTACTTTCTGAAGACTCCAGCGTAGATCGTGTTCACATCCGTTTGCCGAAAGGCCCGAGGTGGCTTGTAATTAGATTTAATGAGAGGCATAAGAGAATTACGGAATAGGTACCTTTTCTAGTGGATTAGGATTTTGAGCATCCATTGCAAGAAATAACTTCAAGGTTTCGGCGGCTTCTTTAACATCATGGACTCGTAGAATATTCGCCCCTCGTTCTAACGCGGCCATGTGCAAGGCTGTTGTCCCATTGAGTGCTTTAGCAGCAGATGTATTTAGTGTTTTATAAATCATGGATTTGCGGCTAAAACCAACCAATATAGGACGGTTCAAGAAGCGAAATTCTGATAGGCGAGCAAGCATTTCAAAGTTGTGTTCTTTGGTCTTACCGAATCCAAATCCAGGATCGATGACCACATCAACAAGCCCCATTGCGTTGAGCTTAAATGCTGTTTGGGCGAGTGCGGTATAGACTTCTTGAACAACGTCATCATAAGCAGGCGCATCCTGCATGATTTGCGGATTACCCTGCATGTGCATGCCGATGTAAGGCACCTTCAACTCTGCAACGGTCTGAAACATCTGCTGATCGAGTTGCCCACTACTAATATCATTAACGATATGCGCACCAGCCTCGATAGCGGTTTTAGCGACAGCCGAATGATAGGTATCTATTGAAAGAAAAGTCTCTGGCTGGGCTTTCGCCAAAACCTCGAGCACAGGTAATACCCTATCTATTTCTTCTTGGGGACTAACAACCTTTGCCCGAGGCTTAGAACTTGCACCTCCAACATCGATAATCGTAGCACCTTCTGCTACCATCTTTCCTACTTGGTCCGTTTGCTTTTGTAGACTTTCGTCAAAACGCCCTCCGTCATAGAAACTATCTGGAGTAACATTCAAAATCCCCATGATCACTGGATCATGTAGGGAAAGCAAGCGGCCTTTGCAGTTGAGAGAGAACATCAATAAGTTTGAAAGTATTTGCTAATCGTGAGAGTAATTGCTAATTATCGATTGCAATTAAAAAAAGCCGGTCGCCTCATAAAGTGACAACCGGCTTGTAGTTTTCTCAATCAGTACTTAAACGTAATCTAAGCATCAACCTGAGCACATGATGCAATCAGGATCATCTAGGCTACAAGCTTGTGGGCCAAGATCCTTCGCCTCGATGGTAGTCATCTTTGGTGGAGCTGATGTTGCGCTTGGCGCGGCCATCACAGGTTGAGGAGTTGGAATTGCCGCCACAGGAACCTGAATCGGAGCAACTGCAGGCGATGCAGCTCCAGGAACAGCATCAACGATCGGTTCTACAGTTTCTTCTCCAGACTGTACGCGCTGGTGCTGCTTGTCAAGCGTAAACTTGATTGGATCGACAGCAGCCTTCGAACGGAGGTAGTACATACCCGTCTTAAGACCTTTTTGCCAGCCATAGAAGTGCATACTAGAGAGCTTGCCGAAGCTCGCATCCTCTACGAAGAGATTCATCGATTGACTCTGGCAAACGAAGGCACCTCGATCCGCCGCCATGTCGATGATGACTTTCTGGCTGATTTCGTAGACCGTTTTGTAACGATCTCGTAGCTCTTGTGGAATCTCATCAATGTGCTGAACAGAACCGTTAGCAGCCATGAGACGCTGCTTCATCGTTTCGTCCCAAAGGCCTAATCGGTGAAGATCCTTGAGTAGGTGCTTGTTCACTACCACGAACTCTCCTGAGAGGGTGCGACGCGTGTAAATGTTAGCCGTATAAGGCTCAAAGCACTCATTGTTACCTAAGATCTGACTTGTAGAAGCTGTTGGCATTGGCGCAACAAGAAGTGAGTTGCGTAGACCGTGAACTTTGATTTCAGCCTTGAGGCTGTCGAAATCCCAACGATCGCTAGGAACAGCTCCCCACATGTCGTACTGAAGAATTCCTTCACTCGCCGGACTTCCTTTAAATGACTCGTAAGGCCCGTCGACTTTCGCCTCAGCTACCGACTGGGTCAGTGCTGCGTGATAGATCGTTTCGAAGATGTCACGATTTACTTTCCGTGCCTCTGGACTATCAAAAGCTAGCCCCATCAGGATAAAGGCATCGGCCAAACCTTGGACTCCGAGTCCGATTGGGCGGTGACGCATGTTGGAGTTACGGGCTTCAATCACCGGATAGTAATTGACATCGATGACCTTGTTGAGGTTACGTGTCAATACACGAGTGATTTCATGAAGCTTATCGTAGTCGAACGTTCTAGTGTTGGTATCAACAAACTTCGGCAAGCTGATCGAGCCGAGGTTACAAACAGCTACTTCATCAGGGCTAGTGTACTCCAAGATCTCCGTGCAGAGATTTGAAGAACGAATAGTACCGAGGTTCTTTTGGTTGGACTTACGGTTGGCTGCGTCCTTGTAAAGAATGTATGGTGTTCCTGTCTCGATTTGAGATTCAAGAATGGCAAACCAGACTTCCTGAGCAGGGATTGTTTTGCGACCACGTCCTTCCTGCTCATACTTGTGATACAGTGCATCAAATTCACCGGAGTGGACATCGAAAAGTCCAGGTGCTTCACTTGGATCAAAGAGAGTCCAATCGCCTCCATCCTTCACGCGTTGCATGAAAAGGTCTGGAATCCACATAGCATAGAAAAGATCGCGAGCGCGCATTTCTTCTTTACCGTGATTCTTCTTGAGGTCAAGGAATTGGAATATATCCGCGTGCCATGGCTCTAGGTAAACGGCGAAGGCGCCTTTACGCTTTCCGCCTCCTTGGTCTACATAACGAGCGGTATCGTTATATACTTGAAGCATCGGTACAAGCCCGTTTGATGTTCCTCCCGTTCCTTTGATGTAACTGCCTGTTGCGCGAACGTTGTGAACGCTCAAGCCGATACCACCTGCGCTCTGTGAAATTTTCGCACAGCGTGTAAGGGTTTCAAAAATACCTGGGATAGAATCCTCTGTCATTGAAAGGAGAAAGCAAGAACTCAACTGCGGCTTAGGAGTACCAGCATTGAAGAGTGTAGGTGTGGCATGAATGAACCACTTCTGACTCATCAAATCATACGTCTGGATAGCAGAATCGATATCCTCCCCATGGATTCCGATAGCTACACGCATAAGCATGTGCTGAGGACGCTCAACTACTTCCCCGTCCATGCGGAGGAGGTAGCTACGTTCCAAGGTTTTGAAACCGAAGAAATCGAACTCAAAGTCACGATCATAGATAATCGCTGAGTTTAATTTAGCGCGGTTCTTCTTGGCTACGTCAAGTAACTGTTCACTAATAAGACCTGCTTTCTCTCCTGTTTTAGGATCGATGTAATCGTGAAGCGACTGCATCGTCTGCACGAAATTCTTATTGGTGTTTTTGTGCAGGTTTGATACCGCGATACGTGCGGCTAACATAGCGTAGTCAGGGTGGACAGGTGCCATGGTGGCTGCAGTTTCTGCTGCCAGGTTATCAAGTTCGGTGGTGGTTACGCCATCATATAAACCTTGAATAACCTTTTGTGAGATCGTGATTGGTTCTACAAAATGATTCAGACCATAACATAGCTTCTTTACTCTTGCTGTGATCTTATCGAAAGAGACGTCTTCTCTCTTTCCGTTACGCTTTAGTACTTGCATAGTGTGTTTTGTAGTGTTCGGTTAGTGTGGTGATGATATATCCGCTTTCAGAGCTTTCGTCAAAACGGGTTAGAACAAAGTGCTGAGTAGGAAGCGCCTATCGACCCTTCCTACTGGAGCCTTTGTGAATTGTAGTAATGGATTAAAAGTCCTCGTCCAGCGAAAAGACTTGCTTGTCTCGACCAGTAGTGATTCCAGCTTTCTGGTAATCGCCTACACGCTTCTCGAAGAAGTTGGTTTTGCCTTGCAAGCTGATCATGTCCATCCAAGGGAATGGATTTTCTGATCCGTAGACTTTACTGCAGCCAAGTGACTCGAGCAGACGATCTGCAACGCACTCGATGTATTGAACCATCAAATCAGCGTTCATTCCGATGAGGCGAACCGGGAGAGCTTCGGTAACAAACTCCTTTTCCATATCGACGGCATCCGTGATAATCTTGGAGACCGTTTCCTTCGGGAGCTTATTCTCGATATGATCGTTGTAAAGGAGGCATGCGAAATCACAGTGCATTCCTTCATCACGGCTGATGAGTTCGTTTGAGAACGTCAAGCCAGGCATGAGACCACGCTTCTTCAACCAGAAGATTGAACAGAACGAGCCAGAGAAGAAAATTCCTTCAACTGCTGCAAAGGCAATGATCCTTTCTGCAAAGCTGCCATTGTCAATCCAACGAAGCGCCCAGTCGGCTTTCTTCTTAACACATGGCATTGTTTCGATAGCATTGAAGAGGTAGTCCTTCTCAGCGTTGTCCTTAATGTAAGTATCGATCAATAGAGAGTACGTCTCCGAGTGGATATTCTCCATCATGATCTGGAAGCCGTAGAAAAACTTTGCTTCGGTATACTGGACTTCAGCAACGAAATTCTCCGCAAGGTTTTCGTTTACGATCCCATCGCTTGCTGCAAAAAATGCAAGAACGTGCTTAACGAAGTACTGCTCATCTGCTGTGAGCTTTTCCCAATCCTTTAAGTCAGGTCCGAGATCGATCTCTTCTGCTGTCCAGAAACAAGCTTGTTGTTTTTTATACCAATCCCAGATGTCAGCGTGTTGAATTGGAAATAGTACGAAGCGACCAGGATTGTCCTGGAGAATTTTTTCAGTTGGCGCGATTGCGGTGCTCATAAGAATGATTTGAAAGGCGTAGCATCTTCAGTAGAAAAAGCTTGTTCCTATAGTATAGGTCTTGACAAAATGTTTCTTACACGTCTGTAAGGCAGAAAAGTAAAGGCAGACTCCTAGTAGCCTTAAGTGGGGATCACTTACGGTTCGTAGAGAAGAAAACTGCTGTGTTTCGGGAGTTCAAATGAGAGTCTCCTGAAGGCCCTCGGCGGGCGGTCGGAAAGACGAGTTTCAGTAGTGCTGTAAACGGTCGTTTGCCGGATGGCTAAGATAGTTTGGCGACTCATCTGAGAGGTCTCTCCAACGACGTGCGTAATCCACACATGTTGATAACATGTGTAACCCTATGTTATTCAACAACTTGCAAAAGCGTTTTTCGAAGCAGTAGTGTTAACAAGGCGCGTGTATAAGTTGAGGAAAGCATATCATATCACTATATCCTTGTATGTTCTTTCGGCTGGATTACAGAGAGTTATAAGTTTAAGATTTACTTGGGTTGCTGGGGAAAAAGCCTCACCTAATGGTTTTCACTGAGGAACTTTACCAGTGCAAAAAACTTTAAGTGAAAACTGGTAGGACGATGAAAAAAGTCGATCCGCTTTGAGTCGACTTTAGGTCGCAATGGCCGTGAGATTAGCTTTCTTGAGTACCTGATCTCGTCATCAGGTTTACCATGACAGACATCTCCATTTAACCGAACACTCTTCTGGGGATTTGGTCTCCTAATCAAGCCATAGTAAACGAGCCTGCTTTACGGCTAAAACAGCTTCTTCCGCTGAAAATACAGAACCAGTAAAAGCGAGAAAACGATACTCAATCCAATAATCGCAGCAAATGCCCATGGCTCTTCACTAAATGGAAGTGGTACGTTCATCCCAAAAAGACTAGCTACTAACGTAGGTACTGTTAGCACGATCGTAATAAACGTTAATCGCTGAATGACCACGTTAAGGTTGTTCGAGATTATCGAAGAGTAGGCATCCATCGTTCCACCAAGGATGTTGGTGTAGATGTTACTCATTTCCAAGGCCTGAGAGTTATCAATAATGATGTCCTCAAACAAATCAGACTTAATCTCATCGTTGCGGATGCCTATGAAGTCCGTCCGCTTCATCTTCATTTTAAGCAGCTCATTGGTTGAGAGGGAGTTCACAAAGAAAACGAGTGACTTCTCAATAGCCAGCAATTGACG
The DNA here is from genome assembly GCA_937924035.1 of uncultured Saprospiraceae bacterium. Lineage (GTDB taxonomy): Bacteria > Bacteroidota > Bacteroidia > Chitinophagales > Saprospiraceae > CALDTK01. The sequence continues at coordinate 6,723 of CALDTK010000159.1, forward strand.
CAACTCTTTGTTGCGGCTAGAATCGTAGAGTTCGCGCTCTATGAGGTTGCGACGCTTGTTGAGGTTTCTCAAGTAGGTGGTGAACCTGAAGACATTCTGCTCCAAAATGCGCAGAACAAAATCTGACTGATCAGATGGATCAAAAAATCGAATCTTTCCATCTACGAAATTCTGGAGAATAGTCTCTTTCGCTGAGGTAATAGTCACCGTCAAATCTGGAGTCAATACAATACCAATTGGCGCGGTTACGTAGATCGCATCATTATCTTCTAAGAGAAGTGCGTTCTCAACTGGAGAATTGATAAGTATTAGACGTACCTCTTCTTCCCTTTCGTAGCGACTTCGCTCATCGATATCGAGTGCATCTACCAAGAAGTCTAGAGGGATGTGATTCGTACGCGCAAAAGCTGCTACTTCACCATTTTCAAAGGGAGGACATAGGTGCGCCCAACCTCTTTGGTAAGACTCTTCCAACTCCACAACTTTACCCTTGTCCTTTGTGAAGTATCGTACCATGTGTTGCGTGTTTCAGGATGAACTTAATCGCTCTGCGGCAAACATAATCAAACGAGAACGTCTCTTGGGCCACCATCTGGTTCGACGGCCTTTAGGCCGCTGGTAACTAAAACATGCTGAAACCGACGGTATTTTCCAATCTTCTCGCTTCCTGCTCTGCATTCAATGCTGGGTGAAAACTTTCACCTCTTTTCGGACCATGCTCAAAGGTTATAGCACTAATGGCCCGGTGAGGTTGCGGGAAAGCTAAATGTAGAGGAACATCATACCCAGAACCAGTCCACTGCGCCATTAATGCTTTAGCTGCATACGCCCAACCCCAGCGCTTAAATTGACGGATGTGCACTAACTCGTGTATCAATAAACGTCGATGAAAACGTCCGTTAGTCTTGACCACAAATCCAGCTACAAAGGCAATTTTCAAGGTGCCTGCGATATACCTAGCGCCCTCATCAAGGCGCACATTTACCAGTTCAGCATCTGTAAAATAGGTTTTAGCGAAAGCTGACTCTTGTGGACTTAACGAACGATAACGATGTCCAGCAAAAAGCGCTTCTAAAGCTGAATAAGCTAGGCCAAATCCTAAAAGTTCAAGAATTCTGATGTAGGCTTCAAAGCTATATTCAACAATACCAGCACCATCACTGCCATACCCCGAACGCCAGGCATACTTATGCTTTCGCCAAAACACAAGTTCTTTTGCACGCCGTAGCCAAGTGGCCTGCCAGTGATCCAAATTAACGAGAAAGAATGCTGATTTCACGAAAGCTCCACTAGTTTACTCCCTAAGAACGAATCTTCCTCTGGACTTAGCGCTTGCCTTTTAATGAAATACGTTTCACCTCGCTTTGCCTCCTTTCGTTTCAATTCAAATCCTGCGTCAGAAATAGCAACGCGTTCAAAATCTGACCAATCAAACGCGCGCGTTTTTTTACGCAAATTGTCGACCACCTCTACCCCATCGACTGACATACGTAATGTATGATCCATGGGCTGGGCTTTGGCCCTTATCTGAGCGAACGCTAGGGCCACTACTGAGTAAGAAATTCCTGCAATCGCGCCCCAAACAAAAATCCGTATCAAATAGACATCTGTAGGGAAAGTCGTGTTATCTGCCGCAACCATGGCAAGCAGACCGATGACAATCGCATCGGTAAACTTGAACCGTTTGCGTTCAGTAAGTTCTTGCTTAAGGCTTCTCTTAAATCTACGTTCGATTAGCATTAAAACTATAAAGGCTTAATCAAAACGAATGGTTTTGACAGGATCTATCCGAGTGACAAACATTGCGGGGATAAGTAGCAGCGTCATAACAATCAGTACGGTCCCAAGATTGAGGGCAAGCCACATCCACCAATTGATCGAGATAGGAGCTGTACTGAGGTAATAATTCTCTTCGCTCAAACTGATGATGCCAGTCCATTTCTGAATAAAGCATAAGCCAAGGCCGATAAGGTTACCCCAAAACAAGCCTCGAAGTAGCACACGCAATCCAAAGCGTAAAAAGATGTTTCGCAAAGATTTGCCACTCATCCCCAAGGTGCGTAGTACCCCAACCATTTTACTCCGTTCAAGAATCAGAATAAGCAGCGTGGTCAACATATTGATGACACTCACAAGCAGCATCAGACCAATGATGACATACTCATTTAAATCTTGTAAATCGAGCCACTCGAAAATTCCTGGGAAACGCTCACGAACACTTTCTGCATAAATGTCGGGAGGAACCATGTCGAAATAGACTTGTGCAGACATCCCTGCAAGGTCATCGACATCCTCCAATATCAATTCAACACCACTTACTTGATCTGGCTCCCATTTTAGAATGTTTTGTAACACCCGTTGATCAACAATGGCAAACTGAGTATCATATTCTTCCAGCCCAGTGCGGTAAAGTCCACCGACTTCGAAGCGCAATTTGCGCATCTGTCTTCCTTCTGGAAAATGAACCAGAAACGGATCTCCTACTTTCAAGTTGACCCGAGCGGCTGTCTGTTCACTCAATACAACCATCCGTGAAGCTGTCGAATCAGTGAGATCTGGCAAGGCACCATCTCTAAGATGTTGATCAAAAAAACCCCATTCAAAATCTTCGCCGGCACCTTTCAGGAGGATACCTTCAATTTCTTCTTTGGTCTGAATGACCCCAGGCTTGACAATGTACGTTTGTACTCTGCGCACACCGGCGTTTGAGCTTTCGCCAAAACCTAAGGACTTTACTGTGGCAGAATAGGGAACAGCACCTTTGAGGTTACGCAGACTGTCTATCCAGTCTGCATCTTTAGAAAAAGGAACTGCCTCAAAAAGGCCATCACCACTTTGTGTGGCCGCAATGTGCACATGTCCCCAAAAGCCAAAAATTTTCTCTGAAATTTCAGACTTAAAACCACGAAGCAATGCCGAGGTGATGATCATCACCGCAACGCAAAGAGCTGTACTTACCACCGCCAATCGGATGATGAGTGATCCAAGCTTTCCTCCTGTTGTGGAAGATATTCGTTTGGCTATAAAACTTGATGCTGACACGGTGGCAATGTACCGCTACCTTGGCCGCTCATTTGAATGTTGCTATGAACTTCCTTGAAGAACTAAACCACCGCCAATTAATTCAGGACATGACACCAGGGCTCGAGGAGCATCTCGCCGCTGGAAATCCTGTAACGGCATACATAGGATTTGACCCTACAGCTCCGAGTTTGACGATCGGAAATTATGTGCCGATCATGCTACTCAAGTACTTCCAACTTAGTGGCCATCAGCCAATTATGCTCTTTGGAGGAGCGACAGGCCGTATTGGTGACCCCAGCGGAAAAAGTGCTGAACGCACCCTGAAGAGCAATGAAGAAATAGAGGCAAACTTGGCCGCTCAGAAGGCGCAAACGAAAGCTTTGCTCAAGCCCGAACCGGGCATGAAGGATGTCATTTTCGTGGATAATTTTGATTTCTACAAGGACTTTTCGGTACTCGATTTCCTTCGCGATGTGGGCAAAACCCTTACGGTGAACTACATGATGTCAAAAGACAGCGTGAAAAATCGCTTAGAATCAGGGCTGTCTTTTACAGAATTTAGCTACCAACTTCTGCAGGGATATGACTTTCAATGCCTGTACAAGGATTTCGGATGCACCCTTCAAATGGGTGGATCTGATCAGTGGGGTAACATCACATCAGGTTCTGAATTCGTGCGCCGTAATTTGCAAGGCAAGGCATTTGGACTGACTACTCCACTCCTCACCAAAGCTGATGGCAGCAAGTTTGGAAAAAGTGAAGCGGGTAACATTTGGATGGATGGTGAGCGGACTAGTCCGTACCAATTCTACCAATTCTGGATCAATGCTGATGACCGGGATATCGACCTCTACATTCGCACTTTTTCATTACGTGACAGAGCTGGATTGGCAGAACTACGCGCCTTAGTTGAAGAGAATCCTCGAGCAGCAAAGAATGCACTAGCCGAGGAACTTACTGCTCGCGTACATGGAGAGGAAGCCCTAGAAAATGCAGCCGCTGTTTCGGAGATGCTCTTCAATCGAAAGGCGTCGAATGAGCAATTGAACAGTTTGAAAGTAGAAGCGCTTGCCATGATCGCTGAGGAGATTCCGAGTGCAACAGTATCTGCTTCTCTTTTCGATGGAGAAGGAGTATCACTTGCTGATTTACTTAGTCAACATACCTCCTCTGTTGCTAGTAAATCAGAAGCTAAGCGTGCGATCAAAGGCAATGCAGTATCTGTCAATAAGCAGAAAGTCGCTAATGAAAATGCGATGGTAACAAGCGCTGATTTCCTTCAAGGTAAGTACGTTATGCTAGAGAATGGGAAGAAGAATAAGCTGATGGTGGTGGTTGCGTAGTGCGGCATCTGAGCTCTGCTCAGGCGCTACCATAGGTGATGCAGTCGGGCTTGAGTGGAGCTCAGGTGCCGCTAGAATACGGAGGCCGTTTCCCCCATAACCAAGCAATGAAGAATCCGGTAATCAAATGCCAAATGCCCCACCATGCAAGGACGAGGGCCATGCCTCCATACTCAGGAAAAAAGGTAAAGACTAGGGTCATTCCAAGTCCGCTGTTTTGAAGGCCTGTCTCGAGGGTAACCGTGCGTCGATTAGCTTCACTAAGCCTGAAGATTGTCGCGATAACAAAACCTCCCAACAAGGCTAAGCCATTGTGAAGGGCAGTCATTCCAAAGATTAAGGAGAGGTACTGTCCAATCTGAGAGAGGTTACCATAGATCGCAATGCAAACGAAAGCGATAAATATTAATGCGCTCAGAATCTTAAACGGCTTCCTGATTTTATCCGCCCACTTCGGTTTTGCTTCATTCAAAAAAACGCCGATGGTTACAGGTACCAACACAAGGAAAAATACTGTGGTAGCCATGTCCCAGAAATTAATCTGAAGACTTAACTGACGCTGCAAGTCATCCGGAAGCCAGCCTTGCCAATAACTAAAAGCTAAGGGGGTTATGATAGCAGCACCTAATGTGGTGACCGCTGTAAGCATGACCGACAATGCAGTATTCGCTTTTGCCAAGTAGGTAGCATAGTTACTTACTGAGCCGCCCGGACAGACTGAAAGCAATACCATTCCTAAGGCTACGCTCGGCTCGTCTACAAATAGATAAATGAGCACAAGCGTAATAATCGGCAAGTAGATATACTCGCTAAAAAGTCCGACGATAGCGGGTTTTGGCTGGCGAACGAGTTCTTTAAAATCAGCGAGCCTAATGTCGAGGGCGATACTGAACATCAGTAAAGCCAATACTCCATTAAGTATTAACAGCGCTTCAGGACTAAAGTCTATTCGTATGGCATCTATATTATCCATATGCTGTAAGGATAAGGGTAAAAAAACAAAGGGCCGAAAGAAGTATTTTGACCTAATTCTGGATACAATCTTGCATTATCCACATTTTCAGCTTACGTTTAAGCCGAAATGAGAAACATTGCTTCATTCTGGTATTACTTTTTTAGCGCATCCGCGTTGGGATAAGTAGTGCCGTTATTTAGCACCTATTTATAAGTCCCGACGCTAGCCGCCGGGACTTTTTTTATGTCCAGCGGTTTGAATCGAGACGACCTAAGTCGCTTCATGGATAACCAACCACTTCATTCTAGACTGACCGAAAAGTTATCGCTAGGAGTGCTCATTCAAGGTGAAGAGCATTCTTTTCATCATCGAGCCGCACTCGCCTTGCTCGGTGAGACGATGGTGGTTCCTGTTGCTTCGTTTCCTGAGCTTACGCTAAAACTCACTGAATCTCAAACGCAACTGGGGCTCATGGCAATTGAGAATAGTCTAGCGGGTGCTCTACTCACGAACTACCTTCTTTTGGAGGAACAAGACTTAACGATTCTGGGAGAGACTTACCTCAGGATTTCGCATTGTGTCATGAGTGTTCCAGGCTCAAAAATTCAAGAACTGAAGACTGTAGAAAGTCATCCTATGGCACTTCGACAATGTCGGGGGTTCTTTCGTAATCAACGTTCAATAACTCCCATAGAAACGTTTGATACTGCAGGCAGTGCTCGCATTGTCGCTGAAGCAAAAGATGACACTAGAGGAGCTATTGCACCAAAGTGGTGTGCAAATGCTTATGGCTTAGAAGTTTTGGCGGAAGCTGTAGAAGACAACCCACATAATTGGACACGCTTCGTACTGGTAGCGCACGCAGACTCCCCGTTAGGAGGAACCAAAACAAGTATTGCTTTTTCGGTCATGCATCGCGCTGGAAGTTTGGCCGATGTACTGGGAGTTTTAGCAGGCGAAGGAGTTTCGCTTACCAAGATTCAATCATTACCTCTCGTCGGCGAACCTTGGAAGTATCGATTCTTCGTTGATTTTGTACATCCTTATTGTGATGCACCAACTTCATTACTGCGAACGCTCGCAGGACACACCAAAGATTTAATACACCTCGGCACATACGATGAGGGTCAACACCACGAACCATGATTTCTACTCGTTTAAACTTCGAGAAAGCTGCTCGACTTGGAGGAGTCACGGAATACTATTTCTCGCGAAAATTGCGGGAGATTAGGAACCGCAGTGAGCAAGGTGAAGACATCATTAATCTCGGGATTGGAAATCCAGATTTACCTCCTCCCCATGAGGTATTGCATGCTTTAAGAGCCGACCAATCTGAGCCAATGTCACATGGCTATCAAAGCTATCGAGGCACTTCTGAGTTACGTCAAAGTTTGAGGTCTTGGTACAAGTCTGCCTATGTTGTCAAGTTGGATGATAATGAACTACTCCCTCTTGCTGGAAGTAAAGAAGGAATCGTGCATCTAGCCTTGGCCTATCTGCAGAGAGGGACCGCGATTCTATTTCCAAATCCTGGTTATCCTGCTTACGCTGCTGCTTCAAAGTTGGCGCAAGCAACAGCGCTACCCTACCCGATGCCCGCTGAAAGCAAGTCTGCTGAGGCATGGATTGCCCGACTTGGCGAGGTGATAAAAGGCCATCAAGTAAAATTGCTTTTTGTCAATACACCACACATGCCTACTGGCCAAGTATTGAGTCATGCGCACTTACTTGCCTTATTAGCTTTCGCGAAAACCAATGAAATACTACTAGTAAGCGACAATGCATACGGCTATTACCACCCTGATGGTCCGCAAAGCTTATTGCAGCTTCCCGGTGCTCGTGACGTTGTCGTAGAGCTTAACAGCTTATCGAAATCGCACCATATGGCGGGATGGCGAATCGGTGTTTTGGCTGGTCGGGCAGATGTAATAGAAGCTGCACTTCAGGTTAAAAGCAATTTGGATAGTGGGCAGTATCGACCATTACAACGGGGTGCATCGGCGGCTCTTGCCGTTCCTTATAGCTGGCATCGAGAGCAGCGTCAAAAAATACTAGATCGTCGAAAAATTGGAATTCAACTTCTGGAATCTATTGGATGTAAAGTCCCGCATAGTCAATTCGGACTATTCGTGTGGGCAGAATTACCTAAAAGCGCAGAGAATAGCGAACACTTTTGCGATAATTTGCTTGATTCGACAGGTGTTTTCATACCTCCTGGGACAGTCTTTGGAAATGCTGGGGAAGGTTATGTTCGGCTTTCACTTTGTTCGCCAAAACCAGTTTTAGCGAAAGCACTAGCACGTTGCGTTTCTTCAAACCTCTCCGTATGACAGTAGGAATTGTAGGCACTGGTTTGATTGGAGGATCTTTCGCTCTTGCGGTGAAAGAATTAGGATACACTGTGGTAGGATATGATGCCTCGGCTTCACATCTTAAGCGAGCCGTTGAATTAAACATTGTGGAATCCGCGGCGAGTTTATCTAAACTTGCTAAAGAGTGCGAATTGATTGCTGTTTGTGTCCCAGTTGATGTTGTCGCCAATGTCTGTGAGCAATTACTTACAATGCAGACATCGGCTACAATCATGGAGTTAAGCAGTACGAAGGGGGTTTTGGCGAAAGCCCTAAGGAACCACCCGAAAAGAGACCAACTTGTATTGACTCATCCGATGGCGGGTACCGAATTTAGCGGACCAGATGCTGCGGTACATGGACTTTTTAAGGATAAAACAACGGTACTCTGCGATCTTGAGTATAGTGCTCCCGAACGGTCTCAGCAGGTAAGAAAAATCTATGAGGATATAGGGATGCGCTGCGTGGAGCAGTCTTCCGAACCGCATGATTTACATGTCGCTTATGTCAGCCATATCAGTCACATTTCAAGCTTCGCACTTTCTTTAACAGTGTTGGAGAAAGAAAAAGACGAAGCACAAATTTTTAATCTTGCTTCTGGCGGATTTGCCAGTACTGCAAGGTTAGCAAAAAGCAACCCCGACACCTGGAGTCCAATTTTTGCGCAAAATCGAGATCATGTCTTGGATGTATTAGATGAATACATCAATGTACTTGCAAGTTTTCGAACAGCGCTCATCAAGAACAACTTTGACGAGGTTCACGCCTTAATGTCACGTGCAAATGCTATCGGGCCGTTGCTACCTTAAATCTATTCAGATGATCTCATTCACAGAAAAACGTCCTTTTGTTATTGCAGGACCTTGCAGTGCAGAAACAGAAGAGCAAGTGCTCACAACGGCTCGCGCCTTGGCCGCTCAAGGCAAAACTGATCTTTTTAGAGCAGGAATCTGGAAACCTCGTACTCGACCGAATTCCTTTGAAGGGGTTGGTACAGAAGGCCTTGGTTGGTTGCGTAAAGTAAAAGCTGAAACTGGGCTAAAGACAACTACAGAAGTCGCGAATAAGCTGCATGTCTATGAGGCGCTAAAATATGGAGTAGACGTTCTATGGATTGGTGCACGCACAACTGTCAATCCTTTTAGTGTGCAAGAAATTGCAGATGCGCTTGAAGGAGTGGACATCCCTGTGATTGTAAAGAATCCGATTAATCCGGACATCGGACTTTGGCGAGGAGCAGTAGAACGCCTCCAAAAAGCAGGCATTACCCGTCTTGCTGGTTTACACCGAGGCTTTAGCAGTTTTGGTGATAGTGATTACCGCAACCCTCCACGCTGGCAGATGGCGATTGAGTTTAAGCGAATGATGCCAGACCTTCCTCTCTTCGTTGACCCAAGTCACATTTGCGGCAAGAGGGATACACTTGCCGAGGTTGCTCAGCAAGCCTTGGATTTAAACTACGACGGGATGATGCTCGAAGTTCACCCGAATCCAGATGAAGCGTGGAGTGACGCAAAGCAGCAGATTACGCCGTCACGATTTGAAACCCTTCTGGGTGAGTTAAACCTACCAAAGAGATCGTCTAATGACCCGGATTTCCTTGCGAGTTTAAGTGGACTACGTCAGCAAATTGATGAAATTGATGAAGAGGTTCTCAACCTATTAGCGGAAAGAATGAAGCTAGCAGAGTCTATTGGTTCGTATAAGCGTAAAAATAACATTGCAATTTTGCAGCCTTCCCGTTGGAATAGCCTCTTGGAGGACGCAAAAAAACGTGGAGAGTCACGTAATCTTTCCACAGAGTTTGTCACTTCTTTGCTTCAAGCCATACATCAAGAAAGCATCAATAAGCAGGAGAGCATTATTAGGAAATAAATAAAATACTGTTGTGCAACTTCATACACATCAACTATTAATTCCATATGAATTTGAGCTAGCTTTCAGAGTTTTACCGTAACTAATCTCGACTACCTATTTTCAGTAATATTTCTGAAATTATTTCAGCAGCCTTTCTTAGATTGCCGGCACATCAGACTGGATACCAATTACTTACCTACATATTCCGTAGATGAGTAGCGGAATTCATAGATGTGACCAAATTCCGTCTACACGTCTTTAAACTGCACCCTTGATTTATATCAAGGCAGTGTATACTATTGATTGGGATTTAACTACACAAGAGCTAAAATATGGTCATCTTCTACATCTTAATCGGAGCGTTTTTACTTGGAGCAGGCGCCGTGGCTGGAGCAAATTTGAAGAGTGGAACTACGAGGAGACGGTAGTCACTAAATTGTTATTAAGAGGATCAATCGATCTTTACTTTTCAATTCTCGGCGCTCCTGAGCGACGGATGCAGATACAGTTTCCCTTTCTTCTTACAAAAAGATGTTTGCTGACAACTTTTAGGGCTATCTGGCTTATCAGTAAGTATACCAGTTCTTTTGTTGTACAAAACCGACGTCAACGTCTCTGATTCGAGGACAGTTGCTCCCTTACTAACTCGAGTAGGAAACATTTGATCAAAAGTAGATGAAGAGAACGGCAGGTAAGAGGTAAAAAATTTCCTAAGCGTTGGCATTTGCTCAGCAATATCATCTAAGCCAAACATCGTTCTTCGCGAACCGTTCTCGACCCGAACCGCTATCGGGTCAATTTCGCCATTCCGATCGTAATCTGCTAAGTGCAATTCGAGCTTCTGATCAGGATGTTCAACCAATAGGTTATTGTAACCGACGTTATGAAACAAGATTAGACTATCATTGAAGGGGCATATCGATGTCCACAATCCTTTCAATCCTATAAATTCTTGATTCACCTTCCCAGCCGAATCATCGAACCATCTTTTCTCAACTGGGGCCCATAATCTAGCAATATAAGTTGTGTCCTTATCGGTGTATACATCCGTTACTTGAGTCTGCGGAACAGAAATTGACTGTTTGATTAGTTTATAAGTAAAAACATTCAAACTCTTATCGTCTTCAGCAGCACTTGGATTAGTGTAAGAATCCGACTCTTCAAGAATATAGACTTGAGAAGCATAAGAATTTAGAGAAGGCTGAATCAAGAACTTTCCTGACTTTCCTTGTATTGATGAAACATTTCGAAACTGTTGTTTAAAAGCAGAATGCTGTTCAATTACTACTTGACCTGATTTCTTATTTTGAAGTATAAAAAGTCTAAAAGAACCATCAACAACTTTCTGAGCTACCAACAATCTAAGAGATTCTTGAGATTCAGAAACATCAAAACCAGGCTCCAAGGAGTTAAGACTCCTACCATTTGAAAGTTGTTCTACAAAAGCAACGTTTTTTATAAGGGTATCATTTAGAGTAAGTGTTCCATCAGCAAGTTTAGCGACGATAGTCCCCACGTTAAAATAACGAGGAAGGTCAGAAGCCTTCGAATCAGGCAGGTAAATAAGAGGTTGTAGTGGGTTTTCAAAAAAGAAATCTGTAGCTGCAGAATTCTGCTTTGTCAGCTGTATATCTAGAATTGTATTTAGCTGAGAGCGTTTTACCACCTTGCCTTTTTGATGAGATATCGTAATCGTACCTTCAGCAACACCCTCATAAACTGAACTAGTACCGTCTGGCCATGTAACAGTTACTTTAGCACTTTCATGACCACGAGGGAGAGTAACCAAATTACTAGATATAGCGCTAGATTGAAAACCAGTCACTGGTTGAACGACAATAAGTCGTTCCCAATCTGAATCTGTTTCGATGCGAATTTTTGCACCTATCGCGTAAGGATTAGCAGCTGAGCCTTTTAGCTCTATGTTTATAGTTGTGTGAGTACTATCGATCTTTGAAGCAGTATTCTCAAATAATTGAGCAGGAGCATTCACATTATTTGTAATCAGATCAAGATCTCCATCATTATCTAGATCTAGTGCTAAAGCCGCAGTGGAAGATCCAGGCGCACCAAGGCCCAACGCACTCGCAACGTTCTTCAGTGGTTGAGCCACATCAGAACCTAAGTACAGATGGTTAGCAACTTGGCCTGAAGGCATTAGATTCGCTAAATCCAAATTACTTGCATTTCTTTGAATGGCTTTTGCTGAAGTAAATTTTAAATAATCTAAATCATTTGGGCGCTGCCAAATACCATTTGCAATAAAAATATCTTGCCTACCATCAAGATTAAAGTCAGCGATAAGTGGGGACCAACTCCAATCTGTTGAGTGGATACCATACAAAATTGCACTTTCACTGTATTGATTATCACATGACAGATGAAGCACATTTCTTGCTTGCTGATCTAAAAAACCGAGTTGACGTTGACGTTCAAATTGTCTTGGATCTGAATCACCAGCACTTGACTTTCGGATACTATCACTCGCCGGTCGCATATCCAAGGTTAATAAATCGAGTTTCCCGTCACTATTTATATCTGCAGCAACATTCCCCATAGAAAATTTTGAGCTGAAAGGAAAGGTGCTAGCAATCGATTCTACAAAACTTCCATTTCCTTGATTGACGTAGAAATAATCATTTTCATTGAAATCGTTTGAGGCATAAATTTCTGGGAACCGATCCCCAGTAAAGTCTGCGACTGCAAGCCCTAGACCATAACCTAGGCGACTCTGATAAATTCCCGAACTGGCAGAAGAATTTACAAAAAGTCCATTTTCAGACTGCAGGTACAATCTATCCCCAGAAAGCGGGTTAGAAGCCCTTCGCATACTCGTATCAATTCTTCGCTCGGTATCATGAATCGAATGATTGAGTAAATAAGCATCAAGATCACCATCCCCGTCAAAATCAGAAAATGCAGTTTGAGTAGCCAAACCTGAAAAATCTAAACCGAAATCAACGGCACGTTCACTAAAAGAACCAGTACCATCATTTATATATAGCTCATTTCGTCCTATTAATCCCGCGACACCACTCACCTTATTAACATACAAATCAAGATCACCATCAGCATCAATATCTACAAAAGCTGCACCGCTTGACCAATCTTTAGCCATGGACAACCCAGAAGACGCTGTAATATCACGAAACTGAAGATTACCTTGATTCAGGAAAAGAGCATCAGCGCCCTGATTAGCAGTGAAATATAAGTCAATTAGACCATCATTATTGATGTCACCAGCAGCAATGCCTCCTCCATTATAATAATAGAGGTAGGTAATAATGTTGAGTTCTTCAGTTGGAAAGAGCTGGTTCCTAAACTTGATGCCAGATTGATCTGCAGAGACTTCTGAAAAAATAATAGAAGATTCTCTTGAAATCAATTTATTCTCATTCTTCTCGCAGGACCAAGCGAAAACAATCAATAAGGTAAAAAGGCAAATGATCTTATAGCTCATCCTTATTCACTCTAAAAATGAGAGGAAAATCATTATTTCTTGCAATTAGTATATGAGGGGTTTTTTGGATTGTGATCGTTTTGATATCGCGTACTTCACCTTGAATATCAAGACCAAGTTTTGACGATTCTGCTATGTGCATTACAGAATCCCGAAAACCAAGAGATATCCCCCTACTCGCATCGTATCTACCGAACTCAGGTTTGACTGCATGCAAATTGCCTCCAGCCAAATAAGTTCCAGTTTCTTGAGGAATCGGACAGAAAGAGTAAAATGTAGAGAGTTGACCTTTAAACGAAAACGGACGGAAACTGAATTTTCCGTTATCATTCAAAAGTACTCCTGAGCGCAGTTCAGAAGCTTGATACTGGATTGAATTTTCCAATTGTTCTTCCGAAAAAATATCTTCTACACTTTTACCGTGATAGCTGTCGTACTTTAAAAATCTCTTTTTTAATCCAGGCATTTGCATCACTAAATCGTGTCTTAAAGCTATCGGCAAACTAGTGTCTCCCAAATAACGGCTTAGCATTTGCTCTGGAGTACCATTCCGATCGAAATCCGAAACTAGTAGAGTGACTGGTTGCTGAGGTGTGGCCCTAAATCGGCTATTGAGACCATGATTGCCAAGAAGAATATCAAGATCTCCATCATTATCTACATCAGATACATGCATGTTCGTCCACCACCCTGATAAAGAATCAGGTAGTTCAATGTCAGCAGTCAAAGTACTGGAAGAAGCCTTGAACACAATAGGGGCCTGCCAATCACGCAGAACGAATAATTCAACGCTCCCATCGCCGTTTAAATCAACGAATTCAGCGTCAGTAACCATCCCTAAATTCAGAAAAGCATCTGGATAAGTGGCACTAAATTTTCCATTTCTGTTTATCAATAAAGTGGACTGATCTGGTACTCCATACAAAAACGGTTGCATGCGGGAACCTCTAAACAAGTCGATATCCCCATCAGCATCGAAGTCACCTAGCGCATAACAACTCGTAAAACCAAACTCACGAGGCCAAACGTCTCTTGGCGCAGCAGAATAATGTCCCTTACCATCGTTGATGTACAAACGATCAATCAGATTCACGCTGGCACTAGAAAATTCTGATCCACCAGACGCTACCAATAAATCCAAGTCCCCATCTGTATCAAAGTCGAAGAAGTGAGCATCCACATCCTCACTTCCAGCATCCTTAAGTATAGCTTCTGATGTGTCGTCCTCAAATTTACCATCTTTCGTCTGTTTGAAGAGATGACCTGGCTGACCTTTTGCACCGCCAATGTAGAAGTCATCTTTCCCATCTCCAGAAACGTCACCAACGGCGAGACAAGGACCCTGGGTAGAAAGCATTTGATAAGTCAAACGCTCACGATCAAAATCTACGTGAAGATTTTCGGTGTGCTTTATTGATATTCCTAGGTTTCGCGCATCGACCTTTTGAAAATTTTGAACGTAAGAATCTACTGCCTCAATTTGATTGGGAATCACCTTTTCAACTTCATTCTCTGCGATGGTCATCGCACCGGCTTTTATATTTGTCAGAGTAGAGGTTTCACCTTGTGGCCAATGAATGATTAATGTATCAATTACACTAGAGGTGCCAAGACCGAAAAAGAGTCTTGGATCCATACTTGACTGAAACCCTCGTGTTGGGACTAACTCAGAACTAATTCGCCGATCTCCTACTACAGCCTCGACTCTTGCTCCCACAGCGTAGGTATTTTTTTGAGCACCTTTTAAAGTGAGAATAAAGGAAAAATGAGAGCTATCGGGCGGAGTTTCGTTTCTATATACCCATGCTTCTTCGTTAACATTATTAACGACCAAATCAAGATCACCGTCGTTATCTAAATCGCCATATGCAGAACCATTGCTAAAACCTAGATCATCTAAACCGAATTCCTTACCAGCGGCGACCATTGCATTTTCACCTATATTCTTAAAAAATACATTTGGTACAGGCTCGCTCGGGATTAAGTCAACAAGCAATTTAAAGTCGACTTTTCCGCTAGCAGTGACCCGTCTCTTTGTTTCATTACTTGAAAGAAATGCTATATAATCTTGATTAGTTAAGTCTTGATATATTCCGTTAGCGATAAAAATATCACGATCTCCATCGCTGTCCAAATCGACCATTAATGCACCCCAGCTCCAGTCGCTAGCGTCAACCCCGACAGCTCTACCAACTTCAGCGAATGTGCCATCACCACGATTCAGCTGGAGCGTGTTACGAGTAAATTGATGGTAATATCCATTATTAAGTTTATTGACATAATTGTCCCAACTTTCAAAGGTTGTATTCATTTTAAGACGTTTGTCCGTGGCCGGAAGCATGTCTGTAACAAATATTTCTGGGAAGGCATCACCATTCAAATCGGCCATATCTGCACCCATCGAGGCAGCACTTATCGAACTGATTTGCTCTGGAAGGCTTTCTTCAAATGTTCCATCTCCATTGTTGATATACAAATAATCACGCTCAAAAAAATCATTCGAAACATAAATATCAAGCCAGCCGTCAAGGTCGACGTCTCCAACCGTTACTCCAAGCCCAAATCCAATAACGCTTCCTAAAATTCCAGCTTCGGAACTAACGTCTTCAAAATAACCATCATTATTTCTAAATAGCTTATCGCCTCCAATAGAATCTCTAATTGGACGTAAATTATCTGACAAGTTAAAGCTCGTAATTGCTCGAAAAGAGTTGTTTAGGAGATAAACATCGAGATCTCCATCATGATCATAGTCAAAAAAAGCTGCGTGTGTGCTATACCCCTTGTCAGCTAAGCCAAATTCTTGAGCCGCTTCTTGAAATTTCCCTTCGCCAAGGTTTATGAAAAGCTCGTTTGCTCGGTCGTCATTCTCGGCACGTCCCGAATTACAGACATAGATATCGAGGAGACCATCTGAATTAATGTCAACCATTGCCACTCCAGTGCTCCACCCTCTCGTGCCTGCTACCCCTGATTCTTCAGTAATATCTTTAAATCGAAAATCTCCTTGATTCAGATAAAGCCTGTTCGATGACATGTTGGAAGTAAGAAAGACATCTGACAATCCATCATTATTAATATCTCCTAGAGCTACGCCCCCTCCATTGTAAAAATTTCTATAAGTATAGATATTGAACTCTTCATCATGAACTAAATCGTTGCGGAACGAGATTCCCGTGTACTCACTACTTAGTCTGTGCATGACTGTTGTGGTATGCACATTAGACCTCTCACAGGACTCAAAACAAAGTAAACTGACAATTAGGACTATGCACCACCTAAGGAATTTACTCTGCATTCTTCTTAACTTGAAAGATCGGAGAAACGGTTTCTTTTGTGGTTAATAGATCTTGACCTGTTCGAACTTCCTCAGATGCCTGAGTAAGATCTTCGAATTCGAAATTTACAAACTGTTCAAACGAAGACCTCACTACAATCCTCCTGTTATGGTCAGTTTTGACGTAAGTCTCAATAGGTGCATCAATTACTAACTCGAACGGTGACCCAGTTAGCTCATCCTCGAAGTACTCAATGACTTTCGGAAGAAGGGAATCAGGACTTAAGTTTTGAGACCATGGACTCCAGCTCAGTGAATAAACTCGGCCAGGCAGTGCGACGATCTTAGAATTTTCGTCAAACCGAGGAAAATACTCTATCCTACTGAAGCTGTCGATGTAATGCACTGGAAGTTCCTGCTGCACGTAGTTGCCTAAGCCATCTTTCATGTTTCCAAGCCTCTGTTGCGACATGCAGTGGGCATAAAAATCCTCTCGACTCATTCCAAAAGATAGGCCACCAATCAAATTATCCTCACGCTGCTGAAAAGTAGTTGATTCAAAAGTACATGCTACCATTAAGGATGCTAGCAAAAAAAACCAGACTTGAGGAGTCACTTTAGAATTCATAGTGCAGGATGGAATCATTATTTTGGACTGCAAGGATAGAACTATCTATAACGAAAAGTGCTCTTGTCTCTCCAAATAGTGGAGGAAATCTCCATGGAATGATTTTCATATCACCCTGGGCTTCGAATTCAACAGTTGAACCAACACTCCCTGATTGACCTCCTATCTCAGGTTTGAACCTTGTGTAGTTCCCTCCAATGAATACTTGTCCACCACCTATACTATCTGGAAGATAAGCAAACGCCCTCGCGCAACTCGTTTGAGCCTCGGGAGGAAACGGAGTAAAATCAAGCTTGCGTTCAGATACTTGAAGTATACCAGACTGTAACTCTGTTACCTTTCTTACATCAAGAAGGCGAGTAGTATCAATGATTGCAAAGGGATTTGCGGTTGCATAGGATTCAAAACGAGGAAATTTTTTCCTTAGGCTAGGTACCTGACTAACGAGGTCTAGAAGTTGATGAATCACAGTCTCTTCACCTCCCATCCAGCAGGTTGTGATCTGTTCAACTTGACCATTGTTGTCAAAGTCCCCAATATACTGAGTCAGAGGCTCATCCTCTGACGCCAAGAAAATAGTGTTTAGGCCTAAGTTTCCAGCAACAAGTTCATCAATTCCATCGGCGTCGGTGTCTATGCTCATTAGAGCTCGCCATAGTCCATTCTTAGACTCAATGTTATGGATAAGGCGTGCCTTATCGGTAGCTAGTACCGAAACAGGGCCGTATTCTTGAGCAATAGCCAAATGTGTACTTCCAGAACCAAAGAAATTACCAGTGACTGCTGCGCGAACGTTTGATAGTTTTCGAATTCGAGCACCTACTGAGTCGTTTGCTAAGGAGAAGTTTCCTGAACCATCATTAGCTAGAAGAAATGATTCTGCAGGTATGCCATATTGCCCAACGCGAAAGTGAGTACCAAAAAACAAATCATAGTCTCCATCTTGATCATAGTCCCATGGAGTAAGTGCACCGCAGCTAAAGCCAACAAGAGAGGGAAATGAACCTCGTTTTCCTGCCACCAATTTTCCTTCTTTATTCTCGTAGAGTCGAAGTCTTACAGAACCACTTATCTCAGGAGCTTCGTCCCCACCACTTGCGACAAATAAATCACTGTCGCCGTCGTTATCAATATCTATCCAAGTAGCGGCTACATCTTCAAAATCGCTGTCATTTTGAAAAGCTTCGGGAGTTATATCATTATACTCATTGTTTGCCCTTTCTATAAGCTTAGCAGCTTGGTTTGGACCACCTCCAATAAAAACCAAGGTAGAATGATCTTTTCTTAGACAGGCAGTCGCTGGTCCTTCTGACGAAAACATTTCAATTAGCAATGGATATCTATCAAAATCGTCATGTGCAGATTCTTGATGCTCCCAGTTAGAGATTGACCTCCATTTCTTAGCTGAGTCGGTTTTCAAAGCATTAGCCTTGGTAATTCCCGATACTTCTTTCACCACCTTAATATACTGGTTCGCAGATGTTTGTAGATACCTCTGAATAGCTCCATCTGGCCATACAACCTTTATACTATCAACAAATTGATGCTTATTAAGGCCAAATAAGATCCTATTATCGACAGTACTCATGAAGCCTTTATAGGGTGACAGCTCTGCCGTTTGCCTTTCCCCATCTACCCAAATAATAATTTGTGTTCCAGTTGCGAAAAAATTTGCATAGCTAAGCGTATCATATAATTCAAAGCCTAAATAATTGGTACTACTCGGCTTGTCACCTGTCGTATGATTTTGGTAGATAAGAGGGAAATCACTGATCGTATTAATTACTAAGTCTAAATCCCCGTCGTTATCTAGATCTCCATAGGCCGATCCATTACTAAAAGATGGAATGTCAAGTCCCCATGATCCAGTACTATCTGAAAATCTTAATCCTTTATTCTCATTTCGAAATGCATAGTTGCTTAACGCCTCTGTTGGCATCGAATCTACTAGTCTCTCAATAACATTTTGACCAGAAGCTATCCATGTTCTGATATTATCTGCGTTGGCAACAAAATGAATATAATCTTGATCTAGCAGATCTTTATAAATCCCATTAGCAACATATAGGTCACGCCACCCATCGTTATCTAAATCGACAGCTAGAGCTCCCCAGCTCCAATCTGTTGCTGCTACTCCGGCTTGCCTCGATACATCTACTAGTGCCTCTCCTTTAATGTTTTGTAACAGCGTATTCCTACTAAATTGCTTGTGATATCCTTTTGATTCAGCTAAAAAAAACTTATCCCAGCTTTCAAATTTTGTTTTTGATTTTAAACGTATTGCAGTTGCAGGTCTCATTTCTGTTACGAAAATCTCTGGATATGCATCTCCCGTCAAGTCAGCAACGTCAGCTCCCATGGCTCCTAGACTTAACTCTGGCGCTATCTCAGTTAGCCTTTCGGCAAAACTCCCATCGCCTTTATTAAGGTACAAGTAATCACGCTCAAAAAAGTCATTGGACACATAAATGTCTGGCCATGTATCTTGATTAATGTCAGCTATGCTCACACCCAGTCCAAAACCAATATCGGAACCATAAATTCCGGCCGCTTCACTTACATCTGTAAACTTTAATCGCCCTGTCGGCACAAGTTCATTTCGATATAACCGATTTCCTCCCAAGCTATCGCGAATGTCTCTTTGCCCTTCTCTGATATCATATCCGCCGACCGATCGTATGCTATTATTTAGAAGATACATATCAAGATCCCCATCTTTATCGAAATCGAAGAAAGCAGCCTGAACACTCAAACCGTAATCATTCACCCCTGCTTCCTCACTTACATCCGTAAAGGTCCAATCACCATTGTTAATTCTTAGCTCGTTTCTCCGATTTGATCCGGTTGGCGGACCCGATTTACATAAGTACACGTCTAAGAGGCCATCACCATTTACATCTGCTAATGACACCCCACTTGTCCATGAGCCTTGACCAAGTAGACCTGAATTTTCACTTACATCCTCAAATTTCCAACTACCCAAGTTCCTATAAATCGCGTTGTCAACTTGATTGCCTGTAAATATTACATCTACTAGTCCATCATTATCTAGGTCTCCAATCGCCACCCCGCCACCATTATAAAATGATTTGTAAGTATATGGGTTAACCTCCTCTGTGTACTTTAATTGATTCTGAAATACTATTCCATGGTCTTGGACTGAGATTCTTTCAAATCTAGAACTGGGTGGATTCTCATCTGTCGTATTACAACCAAGCATAGCTATTATCGTAATGAAAACACTCAACTGCAAAAACCAAGAAATAGATGATATTATGCGCACAATGCAAGATGCTAAATTGACCGAAATTTCCTCATACTTAATTCGCCTTCGTCAACGAATCAAGTTTTAAGTCAGTTTATGACTTTTTATCTATTGAAAGACATGATCTCTGACACAGTGCATTGC
This sequence comes from uncultured Saprospiraceae bacterium, assembly GCA_937924035.1. Classification (GTDB taxonomy): domain Bacteria; phylum Bacteroidota; class Bacteroidia; order Chitinophagales; family Saprospiraceae; genus CALDTK01. The sequence goes on from CALDTK010000159.1 coordinate 27,027, forward strand.
AAAAAAAAGAGCCCCCAACAGCATTTCCGTTGGGGACTCTTATTTCTATGCTAGTAAATCCAGATACTAGTATCCAGGATTCTGTACAAGGTTTGGATTTGCAGCAAGCTGTGCATCTGGAAGAGGCATCAACTCACGGAATCCATCAGACGCTGGCTTCTCCCACCATGGATCACCCCACTTACCGAAGCGGATGAGGTCTGAGCGTCGGAACATCTCTACGAACATCTCACGACCACGTTCGGCCAGCAGATTTTCTGGTGTCAATGATGCATAGTCATGATCCATATCGCCATATGCACGGCGGCGAACAAGGTTTACGAGATCGAGTGCTTCCTGACTGCCATTATTTAAATGCCATAGAGCCTCAGCACGCATCAACAGTGCATCAGCATAACGGAAGACGGGGAAATCGTTGTTAAGATTAGCCGTGAAACCATTCTCGTATTCGAATTTACCGATTCGAGCACCTGCTTGACGATAGGCCCCTGGAGCTAGTTCATTGAGCTCAGGTTCGAATACCAATTCCGGACCGCCTGGATCATCCGCAGAAGCATCTAGGATAGGTGAACCGTCAACAGCAAACTGAGGACCAGCTAGAAAGTTTCCACGCACTCCTGGATTTCCATATTCCCCTTTTCGAAGATCATCATCGTCATAAGAATCGTAGAATTCTTGGAGAGTGGCATATCCATTCCACGGTTGATCTTGAGAATTGAATGACTGCTGACTTCCATAGTGGAGTGTCATTTGTCCCAAGTTAAAGTTAGGAGCAAACACTTGATCGTAAGGGATCGCGAAAATGTTCTCTTTCAGAGCCCCTGAGATCGCCAAATCAGTATTATTCGCATTAAAGTTAGCGAAGTAGTCGCTTGCTAATACGTATGTTCCATCCATCAATGGCATGAGGGCATCCGCAGCATTCTGCCATTGAGGCGTTCCTGTATAAACCTCGGCATTGAGATACATTTTAGCAAGTAGCATACGCGCAGTGTTGGCGTTGATACGGGCATAAGTCGCTGAACTAACATTTTGATCAAGCGTTGGGATGATCTCTAGCAACTCCGTCACAATGAAGTCGTAGACTTCTGCTCGGGTAGCATTTGATGGATTAGGCTCTCCACCTGAGAACTTCGTAACAATTGGCACATTACCGTAAGTATCGATTAGCCAATAATACCATAAGGCACGAAGCCCACGTAGCTCATTGACAAAAGGCGGCGCTAGATCTGGATTAAGAGTTTCTAGAGTCTCAATAAGACGATTACAAGTGGCAATACCTCCGTAGCAAGTATTCCACGCATTGCCAACGCTCTGCTCATTTGAGTTCCAATCGTGTGAGTGCATTCTGGTCCACTGTCCACCGTCGCCCCAGTCTGCACCACGAGTAGGTATAACCAATTCGTCACTCGAAACCCCATTGAGACTCCAAAGGCCGTTATGATTACCTAGTGCTCCGTAAAGACCAGTGTAAGCCGCACCGAGTGCTGCAATAAATTGCTCATCTGTCTGTCCAAACTCGGATTCAGGAATCTCGGTCAAAGCTTGCTCTTCAAGGTCAGTACAACCAATAGGAAGCAGAAAACTTCCTGCCAGTACGACCCAAGCATATTTTAGAAATGAAAATTTCATGTTCGTAAGATTTAGAAAGTTACGCTCAGTTGTAAATTGAATGAGCGGGTACGGAAATAGTTGTAACGTCTGTCGAGACCTGGTGAAAGTGGGTCAGGATTGAACTCTTGAGATGGGCGTCCACCATTATCGGCAGCTCCTTGATCTGAGTAGCGGACTTCTGGATCAACACCTGTGTAGTTGGTGATGTAAAAAAGGCGTTGCCCTGCTAGACCTACGCGCAATGCTGCAATCTTAGCATCTGATGCCAAAGGCACGTTGTATCCAATCGAAGCGTTATCCAACGTTACAAAACTTGCTTTCTCAACATAAAGAGAGTTGAACTCTGGTGAGGCAGGACGCAATGCAGGATCGAAAAGTTCTGTAGTAACAACATTGTCAGTTCCTCTTGAAGGACTTACATTCTCATAGAACAGTCTGTTCATATTCACCAAACTGTGACCAAATGCACCACGGAAGAAAAGACTGGCATCAAAATCTCCAAAGCGGAAGTCATTTGCTAATCCAAGAGTAAAGTCAGGTAGACCTGATCCCAGAACTTGCTTATCTGCTTGTTCACGTGCACCTGTTTCGAATGAACCATCACCATTCAAATCCTCGTAGACGTAACCTCCATCTTCAGAGATACCTGCGAATACAGGACCATAGATTTGCCCTATCTCCTCACCCGCACGAACAATAATCGTTGGGTTACCGTTCTGCCCAGGAGCTCCTGGAGAAGAGTTATCATTAAAGAATGAGTTACCATTAGAGAAATAAGTAAAATCAGGATCTACAACATCTACCGTATCAAGGACAGTACGCACAGTCGACAATACTACACGTGGGTTGTATCTAAATCCAGAGGAGTTTCCGATCTCATAACCTAGAGAAAGTTCAACACCTGTATTCTGGAATGCAACATCCTCAAGGTTTGCTGTAATCACAGATGTCAAATACGATCCTCCTGTAGGATTAGGTGCACCTGTTGGAACGGTGATTTCATAAAGAAGATCAGTAGTTCTGCGACGGAAGTAGTCGATAGAACCAGTCAGCTTATAATCCATGAAGGCGAAGTCGAGTCCAGCATTAAACTCAGCCTTCTTCTCGAAGCGAAGTGTAGGGTTAGAGTTTCTACCTGGGCCATAAGCTGGAGTGAATCCACCATCAAAGAAGAAGTTGCTTTGAGGAACGTATGTAGTTTGGCTTAAAAGGCTTTGCCCAGGAAGGTTTCCAGTGATACCATAACCTGCACGTAACTTCAAGCGATCAACACTTTCAGCAGAAACAAATTTGGAAAGATCAACACCTGCAGAAACAGCCGGGAAAATCCCACGTTTTTCGTCGCGACCAAATCGAGTTGATCCGTCAGAACGAACACTTGCTTGGAAGAAATAGGTATTATCAATGTCAACACTCGCTCTAGCGAAGTAGCTCTCTAGTTCACTACGATCACCTCCTGAAGTAGCAGAACCTAATCCATTTGCAAAATCTGCCGACTGAGAGAAATTATTGATATTCACTACATCACTAATGAAGTTTCCACCCACAAGCTGAGAGAAGTCTTCTTCAAGTTGTTGATAACTGTAGCCAGCTAAAAAATCAATAGTATTTGAACCGACAGGAATACTATATGTACCAGTCAATTCAAAAAGGTCATTACGCTTTTCCTCATAGCGAAGATCAGCGAGACCATTTCGTCCAAGTCCTACGAAATACGAGTCCTTCTGGTAATATCGCTCAAAAGTGTCGTTTTCCTTGTTTCGTGAAATGAGACCAGAGAAGATGAGACCATCAATAGGCTCAAAGCTCACTCGGCCTGCAAGAAGTAAGTCACCTTCCTTACCTGTATTTGAAGCCTGCTCATTAATTGCCACAGGGTTAAAGTAATCAAAGCCTTGAATTTGATTGAACCCGCCTACGTTGATTGCTCCAGTAGATTGGGGAGTGTTAATCGGAAGCGTAGGGTTGAAGATTGTAGTGTAACGGAATGCCTCATTGAATCCAAATTCAGCATTTCGATTCGTTGAAGATACTGTCAAGTCAAAACGCAACTTGTCATCGAGTGCAGACTGCTGAACATTGAGGCGGCCATTGAGTTGATCAAAGCCCGAAAAATTTGAAACACCTTGGACATCACGGTAGTTGAAGGATGCTCTGTAAGAACCAGTACCCAATCCTCCTGAAAAGCTTAAATTATGAATTTGACTTAATCCCGTGCGAGAAACAAGATCTACTAGATCATTATCGCCTCCAAAATTGACATTATCCTTAACAGATCCATCATCATTAAAACCTCTTAGCTCAACAAAGCGGGCTGCATCAGCAACTTCGATTCGGTTAGCGATAGACTCTACCCCACCCTGAACATTATAGCGTACTTGTGTTTTCCCAGACTCGCCTTTCTTTGTTGTCACAAGAATGACTCCTGAAGAAGCTCGCGTTCCGTAAATGGCTGCTGCTGAACCATCCTTAAGGACATCAATAGAAGCGATGTCACTTGGGTCAACAGAATTTAATGTAGCTCCAATTACACCGTCGATGATAATCAACGGCTCTGTGTTAGCTCCAAGTGTTGACAAACCACGAAGACGAATTGCAGGTGAGCCGTTTGGATCACTACCAACCTGCGCGATCTGAAGTCCTGCGACCTTACCCTGCACAAGCTGCGTTGGATTATTTACAACACCTTGGTTGAAATCCTCTTCTTTTACGGAAACAACAGCACTTGTGACTTCTGACTGAGTTTGAGTTCCGTAACCTACTACAACTACTTCATCTAACAATTCACCAGCAGACATAGACAAGTCGTAATTAGACCTACCAGCTTCGACGCTAATTAGTTGAGTAGCATAACCTGCATAGGAAATACGCAGTTGGCTAGCACCTGCTGGCACAACCAATTCATATTTGCCATCAAAATCTGTTGCTGTACCTACATCAGTACCTACAACAAGGACGTTTGCCCCAATTAAGGGTTCGCCATTATCGCCGTCCGTAAGCGTACCACTAATAGCTGTCTGGGCAAGCGCAAGGCTTGCACTACCAACCATTAATAAGCACACCCAGAAAAGGCGACTAGAAACGAGTATTGTTTGTTTCATAAAAAGTGAAATTGTTTGAAAGTGATGTAATCTGAATCAGCTCGTTAGAGTTAAAACGATGCAGATCAATTGAGCCAAATTTGCATCATGAGCTTGGATTAGACAACTTTTCCCCTATAAAATTCTATACGATGTCTTCACTTTTGACTTTAATATGGATCACCAATTCGCAAACATTAGTGTCATCCTTACACTAAGGCCCAGCAAAACATGACTCTCCGAAGAATTAGTCTTCGAATAGAACAAGTTTAATTTTCATTTCATTTTTTTACAAAATTTGACTAACAATTATGAATTCGGCCATCAAACCCGCAGAATTTCTCGATATGTGAGTACTTTTCGGCCTCGATGAGACTACAACTGAGGACGTTTCGATTCTTATTTTTGCAGGTTTCGTTGTTTGCATGCCTGAACATGACATTCGGCAATTTGAGCTCATCAACGTCGAGGGAGCATTCCCAATTCCAAAAGCTAATTGTATCCGAAGGTGATGCGCAATTCACGCATAAAAAATCACTTGCCGAACGCGGTCATTCAAGAGCCTTCAATCCAAGTCCAAAAGCCTTAAAGATTCCTTTTCGCTATGTAAATGGATTCCTAGTAGTCGACATTGTCGTCAATCGTCGACTTCCTTTGAGTTTCATTTTCGACACGGGCTCAAAGCATACCATCCTGACCGAAGACAAACTTGTTCCACTACTTGGTCAGGTTCCACAGGAGGAAATTCAACTTATTGGGTCAGATTTGGGAAGACCCATTACCGGAAAAATCATGAGGCGTACAACACTCAAAATAGGGAGTGTTAATCTGGAAAATCAAAGCTTGATCGTCATAAATGATAATGTGCTCGATCTCAATGGACTTACTGGAGAAAAAATTCAAGGAATTTTTGGTGTAGGAGCCTTCGGAGCTTACGCTTTAAAAATTGACTACAAGAGACATCTAATAGAACTACTTGATCCAGAGTCAGTTGTAGTCAACAAACGGACGGTTTTACTTCCTATTCGAGTAGAAAAATCGAAAGCCTACCTTGATGTAATCGCTGACATTCATCCCGGAAGGAAACAAAAGCTATCACTCCTTATCGATACAGGAGCTTCTCTCTCCTTGCTGATAAATACTCCCTCGTCAGATTCGACTTTGTTTCCTCCAAAGCTCGTTTCAGGAACTTTTGGCTACGGCCTTGGAGGATATCTACTTGGCTACGTCGGAAGAAGTGATCACATCATGCTTGGTCCTTTTGATATCCCAGACGTCATCACCCATTTCCATACTATCCCGAGAGATACTTTCTATAGAAAACTGCCTTCCCGTGAAGGAATCTTAGGAAACGGGATTCTCGATAATTACACGTTCATCATAAATTTTAGCAAACGCGAACTGCTTCTTAAACCAACAAAAAAGAAGAGAAAACAACATCCTTACGATCGCTCAGGAATGAGACTCATTCGAGATGGCCAAAATCTCAATAAAATTAAAGTGCATCACATTGTGGCCAACTCACCTGCAGATCGAGCAGGTGTTAGGATTGGAGATGAAATTCTAAATGTTCAAGGAATTCCAATCTCATTCAAGGGTCTTTCACAAACGGAGAAATCCTTTAGATCTAGAGTCGGCAAAAAAATCCGAGTCAAGTTGATGAGGAAAGGGGAAGTGATTAAGACACATTTTTCCCTCGAAAAATTAATTTAAATCATTGATTCACAATGCTTTAAATTCAAAATCTACCAAATCTACCAATCTCTGTTTGTGCGTTGCTTCACAACACTAAAATTATTGAGGCAGCTTTCGCCAAAACAATAGGCAACTTTGACTAAAAATCCTATCTTTGCGGCCGTTTAAAAAACAACTATTCACATGTTTGCAATCGTTACCATCGCTGGTCAGCAATTTAAAGTGACGGAAGGCCAACGCCTTTTCGTACACCAGCTCGATGCCGAAGCAGGATCTAAAGTCACTTTCGACCAGGTCCACCTCATCGCCCCGGAAAGCGGCGAACCGACAATTGGAGCTCCTACAGTTAAAGGTGCATCTATCAGTGCAACGGTCGAAGACCATGTTCGCGGTGATAAGGTGATCGTCTTTAAAAAGAAGCGCCGTAAAGGTTACCGTCGTAAAAACGGACACCGTCAATCATTTTCCCGCATCACGATCGATTCGATCGCGAGCTAAACCCCATTTCTAACTCTCATAATTTTTAATCATGGCTCACAAGAAAGGTGTAGGTTCTACTGATAACGGACGTGATAGCAATCCTAAATACCTCGGCGTGAAACTCTTCGGAGGTCAAACTGCCGTTGCCGGTAATATTATCGTACGCCAACGCGGAACAAAGTTCCATGCTGGAGACAACGTATACATGGGGCGTGACCACACGCTCCACGCAAAAGTTGACGGTACAGTTGTGTTCCGTAATCGTCGTGACGATCGCACTTATATAAGCATCAAGCCAAATGATGAGGCTATTGCAGCTAACGTACGCCCAATCCTTGGCACGAAAGAAGCACGAACTGCTTTCGCCAATGGAGCGGCACCGGTAGCTAAGAAAGCAGCCCCAGCAAAGGCTAAGAAAGCAGCTCCAAAAAAGGAAGCAGCTCCTGCTCCAAAAGTTGAAGCTGCTGCACCAGCACCAAAAGCTGCAGCCAAAGGCGCAAAAGATGATCTTAAGAAGATTGAGGGCGTAGGTCCAAAGATCGCTGAACATCTCAACAATGGTGGTCTTATGACCTTTGCAGATGTAGCTGCTGCTCCCGTAGAGAGACTTCAAGAAATTCTTGATGCTGCAGGTCCGCGTTACCGCATACACAATCCAGGAACATGGCCAGAGCAAGCTGCTCTAGCTCGTGACGGTAAGTGGGACGAATTGAAAGAACTTCAAGATCGTCTTGACGGAGGTAAGTAATAGACTAACTTCTTCAAAACAACGTTTAAATGGTCATGCTACATTCGTAGCATGACCATTTTTGTATTCCTCCCAGCCGATGATACCACCCTCTACTTACCAATTCAATTTTTTGTTTAGAGGTCTTCTCATTGCCTTTATATTGCTGGGTTTGGCAAGTTTTGGCGAAAGCCAACTCTCAGCCCAGCTTGGTTTCTCAAAAGACTATAGACACTCCAACCAGTTCTCACTCAACAGTTCTTTAGACGATTGGAAAAGGCCAATATTTCTGGAGAGGAATGCCTTTGAGCAGAAGGCATACGATGGCCCCATAAACACTTTCCTTACACCATCCGAAACGTACAATTCTAAGCGTTTCTGGATAAGTGTAGGGGCTGCGACCACGATTTACACAGGATTCGCGATTGCGCTTTGGGAGGCATGGTATAAAAATTTCGAGA
>CALDTK010000160.1 GCA_937924035.1 uncultured Saprospiraceae bacterium
ATGATTTTATTCAGCTTGACGTCGCCTATTTTGATGTTGTGCAAGTTGGTCTCGCTTTGAGAATTCAGCGTTTGCATAGCCTCGCCCGTTTCCCAGCCAAAGAGACGTTGTCCCCAGCTAATTTCTTCTCCTGCTCCGAAAATAAAGAGGAGCGCTGCACCTAGTGTAACGATCTTCCAAAGGAGTGTTTGGTTTTGGCGAAAGCTGAAAAATCTATAAAAAAGTAGAAAAGAGACCCCTAGTAGCGCGAAAAAAGTCAAAGTCTCAACGGGGCCATCTTCTACAGCAAATCGTGTGTAGAGGTGTGGGTAAAAGTTGCCTAGCACAACCATGAAAAGTATGGTTGCGAGCATGAGTCCTAAAGAACCCACAGACATTTTGGACATAGGTCTCAGAGCTTTTGAAGACTGCACTGCACTTGTTTGAGAAGACATAACCAGAGGCTGATTTGTGCGTTAACCTTGCAAGGCTTTGCAAAAGCTTCAAATGTAACCCTAATCAATAAAGCTCAAGTTTTACATTTTTCAGCTAACCTTGTCTCCATGCCCAAAGTCCCTCCATTTCCTGCAGGTCAGTCGTTTCAAGCGAGGGGGAAACTTATGCTTACGGGAGAGTACTTGGTACTTGATGGAGCGAAAGCTCTAGCAGTCCCAACCAAACCAGGCCAGCGACTTGAAGTGGCGATCACGAATAGTCCCGATGTATTGCATTGGGAAAGCGTCGATGTGCACGGTAACGTATGGTTTGAAGGGGCCTTCACTAGAAAAGGCTTGAAGAAACGTCCCGCTGCAGTGCACCGTGATCCGAAAGCTCGCCTTGCGCGACTACTCCATGCAATCTTCATGATGCATCCGCAGGTTTGGCCACGAGGACGCGGGTTGCAGGTCCGTGCGACGTTAGAATTTGACCGTTCGTGGGGACTTGGCAGTAGCGCTACCCTATCCTACCTGCTGGCAGCATTTGCTGGCGCTAACCCATTTCAGGTCAATCAGAAAGAATTTGGTGGCTCTGGCTATGACATTGCTTGTGCGGGGTCGGACGGTCCATTGGTGTATCAGCTCATGAAAGGAGAGCCAATTGTTGAGCGCATTGACTGGAATCCTAGTTGGTTAGCTGGTTGTTATTTGGTTCACCTTGGCAAAAAGCAGGACAGCCGGGAAGGCATTCGCAACTATCGCGAAAATGCCGGAACAGACTTGTACCGTTATGCTGAGGAACTAGACGACCTCACCAACGCTCTACTTCAGGCAACAGACCTCGAAACTGCTGGAGAAGTGTTACGCAAGCATGAAGCGCTCGTGGGTTATGTGACGCATCAAACACCTATCGGGAAAGGGCTTTTTGCTGACTTTAAAGGCACTGTTAAAAGCCTTGGAGCCTGGGGTGGAGATTTTGCGCTTGCGGTTCCGAAAGGTCAGATGGACGTTCCTGGGTATTTCGCTTCGCATGGATTAACAACCTGCATTCCTGCGCAGGATTTGCTTGCCTTACCAGCGCATAAGCCACCGATCTCGAATTCAGATCCTTCAGATTGGCCAGTCTTTTTATACGGCCCACTGGCTGAGCCTCGTATGGATAATGAGTGGCTGCAAGGTCATTTGCATTACCCTGCTGACTTATTGAATCACATGATTATTGACGATTATTCTCCAGCACCGATTTCGCATCGAGGAGGCATCGTCCCAGGAACACTGGTTTACTTAAGCCCAGAGGAGATTATGGCTATGGACATTCATCCTGCTGGTGGCGGCTATCGAAGAAGTCATGTTCACGTGAACGTCGGCGGCGCGTATGTAACTGCGTTAATTTGGAAGTGAGTGCTTTCAGTCAGTAACTGAAAGCTAATTTTAATTAGTGACAAAAGCTTCGCTTCGACAATTTTGAATGTTCGTAAGTTGAACTGGATGCTGAATTAGGTGGTCCGACAGTTGGACCATCTATCGAAAGGAACTACCTAAGGAAAAATTAGCATGTATGAAAGTGCAATGGTGTTGGCGTTGTCAAATGAAAATCCCAATGCTTGATGCAGAAGAGTATGCACTCTGCCATGAAGCGAAGACTGGGGGAAAAGAACTAGTGATTAGAGAGGCAAAAAAGCGAGGTATTCATTATTCAAATTGGGTTAAAGAGATTCCCAAACCTCAAGAAATGATGCATAAGCGCTATTTCATAGACATGTACCGGATGCTAACAGGCTTTGAAGAAAACAACGCAAATGCGATCATGCATCACATGTTAGATATGTACGGTCCTGAATGTCCGAAATGCAATAAGCCGCTTCGCACTAAAACTGCGAGGTATTGTGCGGAGTGTGGTTTTGGTAAAGAAACCCTACCATAGCTATCGCAGTAAACGATTTAAACAACCTTGTGTTCCCTTATTACCTTTGTGAAGCTTTACAATATCCAACATGCGTAGTCTCTTACTTCTCTCTATTTCCCTGGTATTAAGCCTTCAGGCCGTCGCACAAATGGTCTACCTCGAACCTACGAGTGCAGGCCCCGAAGAAGCCGCAACCCTATACTTCAACGCTGCGGCAGGAAACGCTGAATTAATAGGTTCTACTAAGGTGTATGCCCATCACGGGGTTGTTGTCGATGGGCCAGCCAGTACAGAATGGAGCAACGTAATCGGAAACTGGGGTCAAGACGATGGTGCAGGCGAGATGACGAAGGTTAACGGAGAGGATGACCTCTGGAAATTAGAACTTTCACCGAGTATTAGAGAGCACTTTGGCGTAGCAGCTGGTGGAAACATCTTTCGCATAAGCTGCGTCTTTCGAAGCGCTGATGGAGCTGTAAAAGGCACACAAGACGCAGGTGATTTTGGTTGGGGAACGGTAACTTCTAACCTAGATAACTACCTGGATCTTAATGTCAACGCATTTGTCGACATCACAGGACCGACACAGGATGAGTTCTTTGCCGTTGGAGGTAACACTATTACACTTTCTGCAAACGCTTCAAGCAATGCTTCAACGCTTACAATGTCGGTCAATTCAGGTGCTGGTTTTACGCAGGTAGCTCAACTTTCAGATGCGACATCCATCAGTTTTGAATATCCTGTCACGACCTCCGAAACGATTACCCTAAGAGTCGAGGCTGAGATCAATGGCTTATCGGTAAGTACTGAAAAGGAGATAAAGATCTATGTACGCACAGCCACGCAAACGGCTGCTGTCCCAGTAAACAATCGATTGGGCATCAATTATGAAGCAGACCCTACCAAAGCTACGCTCGTACTTGAAGCGCCAGGCAAAGACTTCGTTTATGTGATTGGTGACTTCAACAACTGGGAGGCACAAGAAGCTTATCAGATGGCACGTGATGGTGATCGTTTTTGGCTAACGCTCGAAGGACTAGAAGCTGGAAGAGACTATGTATTTCAATACTGGATCGATGGAGAAATTACTATCGGCGATCCTTATGCGGATCAAGTAGCAGACCCTTGGAATGACCAAAGTATCGAGGCTTCTGTATACCCCAATTTACCAGCTTACGCCAAAACGGAAAACAACATTGCAACGGTTTTAAGAACCGACCAAACCCCTTATCAATGGGCAGCAAGCGAAGCGAGTTGGGAACGGCCTGATATTGAAAACCTTGTCATTTACGAACTGCATGTTCGAGACTTTATCGCTAGTCATAATTACCAGGACTTAATTGATACACTTGATTACATAAAGCGACTTGGCGTTGAAGCTATCGAGCTTATGCCTGTCAACGAATTTGAAGGAAACGATTCGTGGGGTTACAACCCTTCATTCTTTTTTGCGCCCGACAAATACTATGGTAGCAAAAACGACCTCAAAGCATTTATTGAGGCTTGTCATAGTAAAGGACTAGCAGTTATCAACGACATCGTACTCAACCACGCATTTGGACAAAACCCAATGGTGCGCATGTATTTTGAAGGCGGACAACCGGCGGCAGACAATCCTTGGTTTAATAGGGAATACGTAGGTCAATACCAGTGGGGCTACGATTTCGACCATGAAAGTGCGTATACAAAAGCTTTTGTTGACAGCGTGAACCGTTACTGGCTAGAAGAGTATCATTTCGACGGATTCCGGTTTGACTTCACCAAAGGCTTTACAAATAGTGCTCCTGGCGGAAGTGTAGACGGATATGATGCCTCGCGTATTGCACTCCTAAAACGCATGGCCGATAAAATTTGGGAATCAGACCAAGACGCATACATCATACTTGAGCACTGGGCTCCTGCAAATGAGGAAGCAGAACTCGCCGACTACGGCATGAAGATGTGGCGTAATCGAAGCTACGATTTCGTGCCTGCTACTGTAGGTCGTCCAAATAACAGCTTCAACAACATGGACGCCACAAGCCATGTCTCACTCATAAGCAGTCATGACGAAAGACGCGTCGCCGAGCATTGCCTCACCGAAGGTGTCAGTGAAGCATCATACCATGTGCGTGCTCCTGAAGTCATGTACGAACGTGTCAAGCAAACTGCAGCATTTACCTACCTCATGCCTGGGCCAAAAATGATTTGGCAATTTGACGAACTCGGATACGACATCGACATCAATCTGAATGGACGTACTGGTCGCAAGCCTTACGTCTGGGGGCCAACCGGCAATGGTTACTATGCTGATGAACTGCGTCAACACGTCTACACAACCTACAGCGCACTTCTAAATCTTCGCACGAACTTAAACATCGACAAACTCGCTGCCGCAAACACTAATCATCAGCTCAATGGCAATGCAAGACGCCTAGTGTTTGATACTGACAGCATCGATTTGGTTGTCCTCGGAAATTTCGGTACTACTGATGAAACGCTTAGCGGAAAATTTCCTGGCACAGGTACTTGGTTTAATTATTTCAGCGGAGAAGAATACATAGTGACTAATCCTGACATTGAGCTTTCGCTAAAACCAGGAGAATGGCAAGTATTCACTAGCGAACGTATGTCAAACGGTTTTGCGGAAGCAGTAGAAACGTTCATTGATCCTGTCACGATTAGTCCATTTCCTTTCAACGTAGACGAACCAATAACAATCACGTTCGATGCTACCAAGGCAAGTCCTGACGGGACTGCGGGCCTTATTGGCGCTACGGAGGTCTACTTCCATGCTGGTCTTGTCACTGATGATGCTTACGGCACCAACTGGGCTTACACTTCAGGAACGCTCTCTCCAAGTGGACCTGGAAAGATGACACCTGGTACCGAGCCGAATACTTGGGACCTAACAATCACACCGCGAGATTACTTTGCTCTTCCTGATGATGTGCAAGCGCTTCGATTAGGTATGTATTTCCATGAGGGGAACAATACAGCCAGAGGAAAAGGATTCCGTGATACAGATGTATACTTCAATGTTGAATCGACCGAGCCACTTCTTACAATTACTCCTTTCCCATTCAAAGGGGACGAAGAGGTAACGGTAGTATTCAATGCAGCTCGTGGCAATCGTGAGCTTATTGATGCAAGTAACGTTTACGTGCATTCTAGTGTGGCACCTAATCCTACAACAGCTCCAGAGGCAGACACTTGGAATAAAGTGATTGGCAACTGGGGTGCAGACGATGGCATCGGAAAAATGACACGCGTTGGATCTACGAGTAAATGGTCGATCAATCTCACTCCAAACGACTATTATGGACTGGTTGGAGATGAGTTTCCGCACTGGATGGGAATGGTTTTCCGAAGTGCAGACGGCAGCAGTAAAGGGACTGCCACCCCAGGTGAGTATGACTTCGGTTTCATTGCTGACAATCTCGACTTTTTCATCGAAAATGAATTTATCGAGGATACTACATCGACGGGCTCATTGCTTATCTATCCAAATCCAGTAGGTAGCAACCTACTCAACATTCGCGGAGTAGCCGCAAACAGCCAGATTCGGGTATTCACGAACGAAGGCCGCCTCGTCTATGAAGGTGCTCTAGAAGGTAGGGAACTTGATGTATCAGACTTAATTCGCGGTCTCTATTTCTTTAGAATCGAAGATGGCGAAACAACTGTTACGGGTAAATTCATGCGCTAAGTTTTAGGTAAGCGCATTTTTTGCTTTTACACTAATGTGAATTGACATATTAAAAAACCTTCTTTAAATTTGCACCGTAATATAGAGTTGAATAAAACTCTTCCCCCTAAATAGCGGATATCTAACTTTTACGTTCGCTAACCCCTAAATACAATACCTTGACTTTCAAGAATCTTTTAAGCTTTTTAAGCTTTGGTCTTTTCGCTATGGCGTTGACCTTCACAGCATGTGATTCTGATGATGACATGCCAACACCTCCAGCAACGCAAGTATCCAATGGAGTATACTTGATGGGAGATGCAACAAATGCAGAAGCAGTAGCAGATTTCCGACTTTCTTCAGCTTCTATTGACCAATTCCCTGATGTTGGATCGCGCGCAGGTCTTACAGAGGCATATGTTTACCTCGGTGCTGGTTCTTTCAATGTTGTAGAATACATCGATGAGGTTTCTACTTCTTACGGCGGCACGCTAAGTCAAGCAGACTTTTCAGCAGATTACACTATGCAAATTGGTGACATCACAGAAGATGGTGCTGCAATATCGGTAGCTGAGGCAGGTCTTCATCACGTAACTTTTGATAAGTCAACAGGCAAGTTGGTTGTTGTGCCAATTGAAGTCTGGGGTGTTATCGGTAACGCAACACCAAATGGCTGGGCTGAGGATACAGAGATAAACTTAGTCTCTGCAAACGCAGACGAAGTAGTCTTCCAAGGGACTGACATTGCCATGAGAGAAGGCGAATTCAAAGTTCGTTATAACAAGAACTGGAGCCTCGACCTCTCTGCTGATGTTCCGGACCTAAAGCTCTTTACGAACTTTGGTGGGTCACTCAGCAACCTGTCTGCTGGTGGTGCGAATATTCCTTTTGCAGCAGCAGATCAAGGTCTGTATACTGTAACTGTTACCTATACTCCTGGAGCTGGAAACAGTATCGATGTTACAACTGAGCGTACTGGAGACATCCCCGTAAATACTTATGACCCTGCAGACTACCCTTGGTCACTTATCGGAGCAGCTACAGCTACCGGATGGGACTCTGACACAGCACTTCCTTACTACGACTGGAGCGGAAACTGGGTAATGGCACACACGCTCACAGAAGATGCATTCAAGTATCGCGTGGGAGAATGGGTGAACGAGCTGAATCCAGGAAATGCAACTTTAGATACTGAAGCAACGATTGGAGACAGTGGTGACGGTAACTTCACTTGTACTGAAGCGGGCGCTTACTTCACAAGCATTCGCACAGATGATGATGGCGCATCTTGGAATTTAAAAATCAAGAAGCTCACTCCGGAAGTAATTGGAAACGCAACCCCAAACGCAAACTTTGACGAAGGAATTCCTTTGACTTTCGTTGGTGAAGACGCAGGAACATATACTTGGGAAATCACTGGTGCAGCTATGACAGCTGATATCTTTAAGTTCCGTATGAATGGACAGTGGGAACTTCAAGCTAACCCAGCTAATTCAACTATTGAAGGTGCTAATGCAGGTGAAATTTCAACTGATGGCGACAACATGCGTTTAGCGACTGCTGGTACATACAGCCTCAAAGTCGCTACATCTGATTTAGGTGCAACTTGGACAGTGACCGTTGACTAATAACCAGTCACAATGCTCGAGATAATCTAGAACTTATCTCATTGTCCGTTTTAAAGCGGGTGCTTCTTAACAGAGGCACCCGCTTTTTTCTATGGCTCCTTTTTGCCCTACACCAAGACTGGAAATAAGAAAAATTCCCTTGTAAAAAGTAGCTGAAGAGCTATTGCGCTTTCGGAGCACACTACAAAGATCTTAGAGACTTTTAGAGAAATAGCTCGAAAAGGAAGTTAGACGGAGAGGCACAATCGGTAATGCGTTTGTTTATAGGCACAGCCGGTCTGCAGCTTAATCGCTGCAAAGCAACAATTGGGTACTTTTGCGTATCCAATCGACGTTTGGACACCACGCACCTCAGACACACTATGCGATTCACACTCCTGCTTTTAGCAATAGCCATCTTATCTAACCTGACCGTAGCTCAGACATTAGAAGAGTTCACCACCGACCCAACGGTTTTGGCGGAAGCTTATGTCAGAGGACAAGTACAACCTTTGGATTCTGCTTTGACGGGAGAAGCGGCTGAAAACCCAATAAGCTTATTCAAACTGCCCAAGGCTCCAAGAATTAAAGCCATACCTCATTGGCAGAAAGGTGGGCGCGCCTTAGTAGACGTGGAATTTTCGAGTAACACATCAGCAGAGGACCTTTACATCTTCTTAGACAGTACTTCACGAGGTTGGAGAATCTCGTCACTACGTCAATTTAACCTGCCCGGTGTGTATTACCAGCAACTGAATCATTACCGAAACAAGGGCGAGCGAAGCATACGTGAAGACTACAATGTGAAACTCAAGGCTTCCATGGAAAGAGGCGTTACTAAGTCTGAGCACGAAGAAGTCCATGGTACAATTGACGATCGGATTTTTTATGTCTTCAATTTGAGACTTGCTTCTTCTCCTGATAGAGATTTGATCCGTCACTTCGAACACCTACGCAAGAAATTTGACGAGGCGAAAACGCTAGTAGATAGCATGCCGAAATCACCAATTGCATTGGAACACGACAATGAGCAAGTAGGAAAGATGCTCCAATACCTTCTTGTAAAAAGAGCTTACCACGGCGAAGGTCCGTTGCGCTTTGAAGTTGCCGCTATTGGAGGTGACGATGTTGGATACCTGTATTGCGATGATGCGAGCTGCATGCCCACGCCTACCCCAGGCGGACTAATTGCCTTCCGATCGCTTGGAGGTGGATGGTGGTTGTATCGGACTACTTAAAGTTCAACTTTAGTTCTCATTGCTTCGCAATTTCTAACTAAATCGTTCGGGGTTCATAAAATCTGATTCGTGCTTCGCACTTCGTCAGATTTAGTTCAACTTTCGGCAGCAGTCCTAATCGCGAACCTTGAACCTCCTTTTGAATTTGCGAAGCAAATGAGAAATGGTGATGAACCTTGAACTTAGGCTCTAGCCTAAAACAGCCAGCACGATATATCCAATCACGGCAATGCCGCCACCAATTAGTGCATAAGGTAGCTGCGTGCGCACATGGTCGATATGATCTGTAGCGGCAGCCATACTGGCCAGTATAGTGGTGTCCGAAATTGGCGAGCAGTGATCTCCAAAAACACCCCCACCAAGTGCTGCTGCGAGTCCAATGGCGGGATCGATTCCGAGAGCTACGGCAACAGGAAGTGCAATAGGGACCATAATGGCAAACGTGCCCCAACTCGTCCCTGTACTAAAGGCTATAAAGCCGCTTACCAAAAAGATAAGCGCGGGTCCTGACCAACCCACGAGATAATCTGCGGCATAACTTGCCACGTAGGTTCCGGTTCCTAGTTCTTTACACAGCGAACTAATCGCAAAAGCAAAGAGCATTAGCAATGCCAATGGAAGCATCGCACTGAGTCCTTTTAGCGATAGTTCAGAAATTTCCCTAAGGTTTAGAAGCCCTTGTGCGATGTAAGCGATTATCGAAAGGAGTAACGCACCTGTAACAGCAGCAAGCACACTTGTAGATCCACTTCCCTGACCGAGGGAGGTTACAAAGAGTGTCCAGGTAGAAGCATCAGGTTTTAGCGAAAGCGCAGATGCCCAACCCGTTATAGCGAGGAAGGTCGGCATGAGTAACACCATCGAAACGATTGGCAAGAGCATGTTGATAGCCCGCTTGGGTGTTTCTGGTGCTGGAATCGTCTCAGTGAGCTCAGTAGAAGTCATTGCAACTCCGCCTTCACCGATGACTGGCCCACCTGCTTGTACTCGTGCATCCGCCATTTTCATTCCTGGAAAATCCCAGCCAAACCAAATGACCAAAGGCACAAGTAGCAGCGCTACTATCGGATAAAACGCATAGGCCATTGAAGAAACAAACATGCCGAGTGGATTACTTTCTCCTTGAGTTGCAAGCAGCCCCATCACGAATGCTCCCCATGCATTAAGCGGTAGGAGAATGCAAACGGGGGCAGAACTAGAATCAGCAATGTATGCCAGCTTTTCTCGACTAATTTTCAGGTCGTCGAACAAAGGGCGAAAGAGCGTCCCTACAGTTAAGACCGATATGCTTGACTCGACAAAAACGAGTATCCCTGTGAGCCAAGCTAGAATTTGAACCTGTTTTATTGCTCCTTCAGCGCTCTTTTTGGCGAGTAAACGTTGCACCCGATCGATGAATCCGGCAACGCCTCCAGACTTTTGCATAAGGACTATAAGCGCACCTACCAGTGTACAAAAAAGAATAGTGCGCGTATTCCCGGCATCTTCAAATACACCTACGAATCGTTGGAGCGATGATAAAAACACATCGATGATCGACCCTCCAAGCACTACCTGACCTGCCACTATTCCTGCTAGTAACGAAATGTAAACTTGACGTGTAACGATTGCCAAAACAACAGCAATCAGAGGTGGTAAAAGCGAAAGGAATCCGTATGTATCAGGCGTCATAAGCTAAGCGCAAGGCCGAAGAGTGATGCCCGAAGTACGTGATTTTCAGGGAGAGTATTCAGCTTTCGCCAAAACCTCTTATCCAAGGCCTATACAATCGCTAGTACAGGCTTATCAATGATAGTCTTTGTCTCTGACTTCTGCGCGTGATTCGAGTGTAGCGGCCAAGTGAAATTGAAAGTGGTGCCTTCACCAACCTTACTTTCTGCCCAAATCTCACCTCCAGCTGATAAAACGATGCGTCTACATAGGGCTAGGCCAATGCCTGTGCCTTCATAGCTTCCTCTCTCATGAAGTCTGGTAAATAAGCCAAAAACATCTTTCACTCTGCTGGCAGGAATTCCAATACCATTGTCGCTTACGCTAAAACGTACAACGTCCTTAGAAATTGAATAGCCTACGCGGCATATTGGAGTCACGTTAGGCTTTTTAAACTTAATTCCATTAGAAACCAAGTTCTGGAATATCTGAAGTACTTCAGTTTTGTGCCCAAGAATATCAGGCATTCCATCCTCAACAATTAATTGAGCTTTCTCTCTCAAGAGAAGGTTAGACAAATTCGAAGAGATGATGTTTAAGACTTCGCTCGTTGGAACTATGGTTGGCGTATGATTTACACTCGTATCACAGTAATGAAGCAAATCATCAACCATGGCATTCATCCTCGACGAACCATCTGTGACGAAATGAAGATAATCTGTAAGGCCTTCGGATTGATCTAACTTGTAAAGACGCTTACCAATTTGGTCCACGTTTGCACCAATTCTTTGTAAAGGAGCCTTTAGATACCGACCTGCCGCTTGAGCAATTTGTCCTAATTCTTCGTTGACCGTCCTTAGGTGTTCAACACGCGCTGAATTCTCCTCGCTACGCTGAGTAAGCTCTGAATTAGCTTGCTTTAATTCTTCGCCTTTCTCTCTCAACAAATCAGTTTTAAACTTGATGGTCGCACGCCTCTTATCCAATAACATCTCATACCTCTTAACCTTGTAAAAGTATTTTCTATTCGATGAAATTTGAAAAATAGACGAAATAGCTGAAGTACAAACCAAGATAACAAATAGAAAATACGGCAGGTAATCTATTTCGATACCACCTGCTCCTCGCGCAAAACAAACGAAGGCAGCAAGTAAATGAATCGCTGCAGCACCCCTCACAGAAGACTGTTGATTTAGCACCGCAATTGAGACAATTAAGCTTGGGGTAAAAATGTAAATTGGTGCTGGATTTAAGTCAAAGAAAAACGCAACAACAGAACTATTTAAAAACAGTATCAATAACGCCAACTTAGGGTTAACATTTACCTTGCGAGTAATCTCGAGTAAGTACAAAACCGACACAACGGCCCCGAAAAAAACACAAGAAATCTGGGCTACATGAGGCAACACATCCCCACTAGCAAACAGAAGTACAGCATTTACAAATGATAGCGCACCCAAAATTGACAATACGATTGCCCGTTGAATGGGTGCTGAATTGTAGGTACTATTCATACAAAAATTTCAATTGCACTGGAAATTGGGGAGGACTTTTAAAACAGAAAAAGTTTTAGGACAAAACAGGGAGCGTAAAAGCCAAGGTTATACCTATATCATTATCGTTAGAAATAAACTTCACTTCCCCTCCAAAAGAGTGAACTATTTTACGCGAAATAGCTAATCCAACTCCTGAACCTGTACTACAAATTTCGCTCTTAACTTCGAAAAAGGGTTTGAATGCTCTTTCCCGACAATCGGCACCGATCCCTATTCCATTGTCTTTTACAAAAACCTCCACCATTCCATTGTCTAATTCTTTGGCAGAAATTTGTAGCTCAAGTTTCCGATTTTTTGCTGAGAAGCAAATTGAGTTGTCAATCACCTGAGAAAACAAGATGCCTAAAGCCTTTTTATCAGCCATTACTACAGGTAGAGGTGACACCTCAACACTCGCTTCAATCTTGGCAAGCTCAGACTCTACATTATGCAAACAAGAAGTTACAACCTGATTCAAATCAACTTGCGTACTCGTATTATTGTGCCTACCTGCACGACTAAACATCAGCAAGTCATCAAGTAAAGTGGTCATTCTTGAAGCACTTTCAATCACTTCGTTTGTTCGCTGTTCTAGAATGTTGTCATTCATGCCAACAACCTTCTTTTGAAGAATTCGAATAAAACTCGATATCGAGCGCAGAGGTTCTTTCAGATCATGGCTTGCAGCAAAGGAAAATTGAGATAATTGCTCATTACTAGAGGAAAGCTTTCGCTCCATTAGAACCCTTTGATTCATCTCCTCCTCCAGTTTACGATTCGTTGCTTGGAACTGGCTTGTTTGTATTTCTTCTTTGTAACACTCTTCTTCGAGATCTTTTTCTTGTTTCTGAAGCAGTGCTGTCATCCCTTTTGAGCGAACCATGAAATCACGATTAACCTCCAAAAAGCTTCCTATCATATGATAGGACAAGATCATTGTAACTAAGATGAAGACCGGTTGATAATCTTCTGGCGAAGACATGGGCTCAACAAACGTGATTAGGGATCGGTATTCGACAACCAGTAGAGCTAGAATCAAAATCACTGCAGAGAGTCCAAATCTCTCTTTTTTGGACTCGAAGCTTGTGAACCCACCTAGTACAAGAGGAGCCAGAATAAAATACGCATACGACTCTGTTCCAAATGCAGTGATTAAAAACAGAGCGCCTACAGAAGCGCCTAAAAATGCATAGTACCTAGCGATGATATAACACCTTGTTTGGTACAAGACCCAAGCGCCTACACCAGCTTGCAGAAACAAGCCTATCACGAACATGTCATGGGTTTTTCCCAGCACGATTTCGCAGACCACAAAAGCAAGTGTTCCGATGAACATCGCCTTAATCATTGCCCAAGTCGTTTCAACCAACTGATCAGCCCTTGCCTCCAAGAATGATTTAGAGAGCGTATGCGTCTCTGAAGTTGTGTGATTTGGCATCTTGCGCAGAGTCTGATTTCTAAGGACTCTTTAGCCGATTATTATGCCAAAATTCTGCAAAAGGCGTGTTTTTGCTCTTATTGAGCAAACCATGCTGCTAAACCGGTCGTTATCTGGATATGAATAGCTTATCACGTGAGAAGGTCCCTGTGATGGTCACCTTCGACCTTCCAGAAGTTTGGACACCAAACTTGGCCGCAGTGATCCCAGCACAACGTCTTCTAATAAACAAGCTACTTGCTGAAGGGGTCGTACAATCCTACAGTGTTTCAGCTGATCGAACCAAAGTCTGGATGGTTCTAACCGTCGATAATGACCAGTATGCCGTGGATGAGGTAATCTCAAGTTTTCCAATCCTACCCTATGTGGACTATTCGTGGGAACCTTTACTTTTCACGAATGACTCTTCCTCTGTGATGCACTTTAGCCTGAACTAATTAGCAGCAGCAAGGAGCCCCAATTGGGTGCCGCTATATTCAGTATTTCTAGCTCATCCTCCCTTATCTTGCACTGCTTACCCAAAGTGCTCATGAATATAAAGTTATACGTATTCCTTTCTGTGGTTGGGTTACTCACCATTACGTCACAGGTTTTGGCGCAAGCTGATACCGTATTAGCATGTAGCAACGAAATGATCGCTGTCAATGCTGACGTAGGATTTGATCGCTATCGCTGGTATCCTGGAACTGATTTACAGTCTTCAAATGGCAGAAGGGTCACATACTTGGGCACCTCAAATACAATGCTTTATGTTGAGCAGCAGCGGTTTATCGGTTCGAATCTAATTGTTAATCCCAATTTTGAAGATGGAAATTCGAGCTTTACTTCTGACTATAGATTTACTTCAGGTGGGAGCAGCGCGCAAGGAACCTATAGCATAGTTGCCAATGCGAGCGAGCATAATCCTAGTTTTTCTCCTTGTACTGATGCGGCCGTTCCAGGCAACGCTATCATGGCTATAGATGGGTCTGCATCGGCCGACGATGCTATTTGGTGTCAAAGCATTTCCATAGACCCAGCAGCTAGTTACGCCTTCAGCTTGGACCTTGCTTCTTTGAGTAACGGTAATCCGAGTACACTTCAAGTTCGAATAAACGATGAAAATATTGGCGGTTCATTGACGGGAGATGTCCAAGCATGCTTCTGGAAACGATCGCTCGCTTACTGGAACGCCGCAGGGGCGGCGACAGCCGAGGTTTGCATCTACAATTTGAATACCTCAGCCAGTGGAAACGATCTCGCCATTGATGATCTTGCTTTTACTGAGCTTGGGCCTATTACCCTCGATAGCTTTTACATTTCAATTGGGGAACCATCCAGAGGAGAAGACGAAGTCAAACTTTGCGGCAATGAACGATTCACCGATTACGGGCTCAACTTGGGCATAGGTGACTCGGGAGTTGCTACGCTTCAAAATGCAGCAGGATGTGATTCGATACTCACCATTACCACTGTCCTTGGCGACAGCTTGCTGCTGAATCAAGTCGTCGATACGCTGTGTTTTGGAGATACGCTTCGCTTCGATTCTTGGGTCATCACTACTGACACAATTCTCACGAAAACCCTTCCTGCAACAGTAGGTTGCGATACGATTCTTGTGTTAGAAACCAAATACTTCAATGCCAACAACATTGAAAAAACCATAAGTCCACCAAGCTGTGAAGGAGATACGGATGGCCAAATCGACCTGAATCCGCTTTCTGGAAATGGAGTAGT
>CALDTK010000161.1 GCA_937924035.1 uncultured Saprospiraceae bacterium
CGATAAGCCTTCAAAGTCCGCAGCGTCATATCCATTTGTGATGGTTTGAAACTTAGACCTGTCAAAAGTAACGAGGTGGCTCGGTGTAGAGTAAGCCGTCCCAATTACGCGATCTGCGGCATGGAGGCACTCGCGCTCGAGTCGTTCATTCTTTCGTTTTGCGCGCTCACCGGGATTGAAGGAAAGGTGGATATCAAACTGCGACCAAGGATCGCGGATGTCCATAATCCATTTTGTATCCGTCAATTTTTCTCGAAGTGCTTTCCCGATTAGGTGAACACTATGAGGCGGGCCGGTCGTCACGATTACATCAACAGGATTGTCTTTCAGGTAGGCTGCTAAGGATTTCACAGTCGGCTTTACCCAGTAAACACGTGGGTCGGGGACGAAAAAATTGGCTCTTATCCAGGTACTCAATCTTTTCGTAAGCGATTGCTTTCCAGTAGGAGTAGTACCAAAGTTTTCACCTGGTTTCGCTCCAGTGAGCTTTCGGTACAGATTGTAAGGTTCCCAGATAGGGTAGCGAAGGACTTTTACCTCTTCCACCTCTTTGAGTAAGCTGCTATCACTAACAGGATAATCCGCGCCTTCAGGAGCGACTACAATCGGTTCCCATCCAAACTCAGGAAGGTATTTGGCAAACTTCAACCAGCGCTGTACACCCGAACCTCCACTAGGAGGCCAGTAATAGGTGATGATTAAGACTCTTTTGCTGTCCGTGTCGCTCATCTAGATTTCTGGTCCACTTTCAGCAGGCTTGTTTTGCCGAAAGGCGAAGAATAAGGAAGCCCCTACTAAGAGTAAAATGAGCCCACTTGAAACGTAGCTAATCGTCTCTCCACGATAAAAACTCTCCGGCTCGAAGCTCATAACAATCTCATGTTCGCCCGCTGGAACCGTCAGAGCGCGTAAGGCATAATTAGCTCGGATGAGCTCAGCTGGCTGACCATCGATCGTAACTTTCCATCCTTTGTCGGGACCGTACCAAATCTCTGAGAACACTGCGAGCTGCGCCGCTGATGACGAACTCTTGTAGGTGAGCTTGTCGGGTGCATAAGCCGTAAGCGAAATGTTACCCGAACCTGTAAAAGCTTGTGCTGGTAGCTTATCGGCAAACTCTTGGTGGACGATCGCTACAGAATCTGGACGGAAGCCATTGAGCGCATCGATCTCAGCATTTGCTGAAGGGACAAGGTTAATAGATTTTACAAACCAAGCATTACCAAGTGCCCCTGGATTTCGCTGCACTTGCTCCTGGCCTGGCTGGCCACCGATGATGTAGCGCGTGTTCAACATGTCAACAACTGCCTGATTGCCCTGCGTGATGTGACGCATTTTGAGGTCTTCTGCACGTTGCAATTTCGCTGCATGGTAGCCTCCAACTGACTTATGGAAATAGCTCGCAGAAGCATCATTGAAGGTATTGACACTCATGTCAAGCACACGATAACTCAGGTCAGTATCAGCAAGAATTTGCTGGTCGACTTTCCTAGGTTCGAAGAGCGCTTTCATTTGACGTGCCGGTCTAAAATCAGAAGCGTTCAAGTATCGCCTAGCTACAGACCAGACATCGAAAATGGATATCAATCCTATGACAATAATGACTGGTGTCATTCCAATTTTCTTGGTGAGCCAAGCCCACAGCACTCCAGCAGAAAGGAGCACAAATCCAAGTCCACGAAGCGCAGAACTCCGCATGAAGTCTGCCCTTTCATCGTACAATGCGTTCAATAAATTTTCAGGGAGTTGTTGCCCTGCATCAGAAGCATTTGCGAAATCAGAAAACAGCGAACCTCCAAAGCCGATGAGCAAAAGAAGGGCTGCGGTTATTCCTGTACCTATGTAAAAGGTGTTGAGTGCGACTAGACTGTTTTCTTTATCGCGAGTACTCAGTGCTTGCCAAAGTGCTGCGAAGCCTCCAGCGACAACCAAGAACGCAGTAACACTCGTAGCGGAACTCGGGGCTCTGAAATTGTTGAAGTAGGGTATGAGGTTGAACAGTGGCCTGTTGAACCATTCGGCGTGCTTACCCATAGAAAGGAGGAGAGTAACCAAGACTGCACTTCCTAAGAAGTAACGCCACCCAGGTCTAAGCCAGAACATAGCGAGGATGAAAAGCCATACGGCGATAACTCCAAAATATGCAGGGCCAGATGTAAATGGTAACTCTCCATGATACAAGGGAAGGCTTAGGTTCCTCGGGACTTGAGAGCCTTGTTTTTTCAAGGCCGTCGCGAAGGCACCGTCTTTGGCAACAGGAACTGGTCCGCCTCCACCAGCTGCACCAGGAACGAAGCTGGCGAGTACGTCAATAATGCCGTTGCTCCATTGCATCGCATATTCCCATTCCAAGCCGTCTACTTGACTTGAACTGGTAACGGTCTCATTTGCTGCTGCTTCCAGGATAGGCTTACCACGCATCGTGTCTTTGCCATATTCCATTGTTGTAGAAATCTTGCTAAAAGATGCTCCTACGGCAAGTGCAGCGGCAAGAACTGAAAGACCTAGTGCTTTGGCAAAACGAGGTAGCTGACCTTCCCCAAGGTCATTGACGAACCTGAAAACCACAAAGCAACCGCAAGCTGCTGCGAGGTAATACGTCATCTGCGGGTGATTCGCGTAAATGTTTAAGCCTAAGGACATCGCGAATACGCCGAGCCCCAGCCAAGTTCGCCCTTTAAATAAAAGGATTAGTCCAGCTAGGGTAGGAGCCATGAAGCTGATCGCACGTAACTTGGTCATGTGCCCAGCATCAAACAAAGTGATGTGATTGGCACCCAGACCAAATGTGATGGCCCCAATGAGGCTCAACCAGTTGTTGACTCCCATGACACGCAAGAGCAAAAACATGCCTAACATCAGCGCAAAAAAGTAACTAATCGGACGAGCGAAACCCAGGTGGATTGCACGTTCTACATAGCGAAGCAGGTTTCCTCGTTCAGAAGCGTAAATCTGATAGGCAGGCATACCACCAAACATGGAGTTGGTCCACAGGCTGCGCTTTCCGGTTTCTTGTTCGTATGTCAATAATTCCTTGGCCATTCCTTTATTCGAAATGACATCGTGACTAGGGATAGCCTTGCCTTGCAGCTGTGGACTGAAGTAGGCCATACTGGCGACGAGCATCAAGAGAATGGCAAGTGCGGTAGGCCAGATCCGTTGAAGAGTAGATTTTGCTTGCATAGTGGGGGGCTATAAAGCGGGAAGGTCGTTAATTGTTGGAAAAGATGGAGTACCTGTTAAACGAAGTCGACATCAACGTCGTACGGATAGGTCATTAAAAACTTTAGCGCTCTCTCAACGGGATATCCTTCAGTAGTGACAGCATGTAAGGTTTTGAAAATTGGAAGGTGGATGCGGTAATGCCTGATGAGCTGGTTTACGATTCTCAGCGTACGCACACCTTCAGTGAGAATTAAAGAACCATCGGTTGCTTTTTGTAAATCCTCACCTTTACCAATACGGTATCCAAGAGAGTAGTTGCGGCTGTCTTCTGAGGTTGCCGTTGCGATCAAATCACCAATTCCTGCTGAACCTAGAAAAGCATTGCTTGTGGAGCCCATTACTTTACCTAGGTTGACCATCTCGACAAGACCTCGTGTAAGCAGAATCGCTTGGATGTTCTTGCCAAAACCATGTCCAGCGAGGATCCCGCTACCAATGGCAAGCCCATTTTTTAGCGCTCCTGCGAGTTCGGCTCCAAGTAGTTCACGAGAACCAAACACTTGAAAAGAATCCGTTGAGAGGGCTCGTTTGCCAGCATCTACGACTTCTTGGTAGCTACTGGCTACAACTGTTGCGGTTGGCTGGCCATCTCGAATTTCGCTACTCAGGTTAGGACCACTTAGACATCCTATACGGAGGACTGATGATTCTTGAAGGATCACCTCGCTCATTGTGTTGACATCCTTTCGCTTGAGCTTTATGTTTTTCCAGTCGCCTCCTCTTTCGATGGGTACGTCGAAGCCTTTCGTTCCGTGAATGACAAAGTGGCGCGGAGTGAGGAAGGGGGCAAAGCTCCGAATCGTCTTGCGAAAGGCAGTTGAAGGAACGATGGGCATCACTAAGTCACAGCGATCGCACAATTCTTGGACATCCCATGTCATCTCAACATTGGGCTCGAGGTCATAACCTCTGATTTTACGTGTGCTTTGTGCTTTTTCGGCAAGGTGCCGCTCACGGGTATAGAGCAAAACCTTGCCCTTGCTCGCCGCAACGTTGGCGATGACAACACCGAAAGCGCCTGCGCCGATTATACCAGTAGGTTTGATTATACCCATTGCTGCGAAACTACACGGTCTCGCAGACCTGATCAAATTGTATCACTTTAGGGTATAGACTAATCTGTTTGTTATGCTGTACGTTTGTAATACGTGAAACGCGCACTTACACTCGTCCTACTAATTGCTTTTGTGAGCCTTGAGTTGGCGGCTCAAAAGTCAAGATTTGACCTTAATCCTGCAGGGATCGAGGTGCATGATCAGTACAAAAAGGCTACTGGTTTTTTTGTGTTCACTCCTAAATCCGTGGCGGAAGGCGACACATTAGGACTTGTTGTCTTCATTCATGGATTCGGTGGAATCAATCCAGTGAATTATGGGGCTTGGCTGCGAGAAATCATCGAAGCTGGCAATGCTGTCATATATCCGAGGTACCAGCGCAGTATGTACCTGACCAGTCCCCAGAAGTTTGCGCACAATGCAGCAACTGGTATTCGAGGCGGTCTTGATTTAATCGCAGCCGAAGCTTTGGCTGTTGATACTTCAAACATCACGTACGTAGGCCATAGTTACGGTGGCACTTTATCTGCTTACATGATGGCGAAAGAGGATTCTCTGCAGTTTCCAAAAGCATTTGCAGGTTTATTGGCTGCTCCTGGAACGAATAGGTTTGAGGGGTCTCGACTTTCTAGATATTCATCAATAAAGCCGGATGCGCAAATCGTTATTGTTACGCATGAAGGTGATTACACCACTGGAACTGAGTTTGCTGAGTTGGTACATGAAACAGCTGTAAGAACACCTAAGCGTATTTGGATACGTCAAGCTGAGCAGACTATTGATTCGTTTTCCATTGGTCAAGGTCATAATGAATGTTATGCGCTCGACATGGGGTTTGATACAGGCTATCGCAATTACAATTCTAAGAAAGCGATTCGCATTGGCAGTACAGATCCGATTGATAGAAATCTTTATTGGCCTCTCAGTTTAGAATTAGCTGCTTCCGCCAAAACCAATGAGATAATAGGGCTGCTCAAGGAGAAGCGCACGGCTTTTGAGTTTGGCTTAGCTCCCAACGGCAAACGTTTGGAAGCTTTGCCTATACAGTATGGTGAGCCTTTGGTTGTGCCAGCAGAGAGAGTCGAAGGTAATAGGTAGGCTTGATCACGTAGTACTGTGTTTATCCCAGTACGCTTTACCGTAAGCGCAATAGATCTCTTCTCCCGCTTGGATGTCTCTAGAAGCCATTATGCAAACATGGTTATCGTCATCTAAGGTGATGTACGCGTTATTTTTGAAGGTTCCTTTTGGTGCGCCTTCTGCATCATTTGCATATTTGGCAAAACACTCGGTATGCTTGCTGTCAAGTATTTGGCCATTCAGCAAGACAATAAAATATTGATCTTCTTTTAATGCTACGCGCTTATCAGCCTCTTTACTGCTTAAAATTTCTCCTTTAAATGTTGAAATGACTTCTCCTTTGTAAAAATCGATGGCAGTGAACAGTCCTTGTCCTGCTTGTGGTATTTGCGAGGATTTGTAGTAAAGGAAATCTGATTCAGGAAGGTCGATGGAGTAGGTTTATATATGTGACTTGAGGATTTAGATTAACTATATTTTTCAATGAATTACAAGAAACCTATTTAGAGGAGCTAGCGATTAATTTGCTAATAGTGTAAAGTCTTACAGTGAATAGTCCTTGGCAATCACCCCATCTAACCACGCCGCAAATGCATCGCAATTATACGCAGTTGCAATATCAAAATCCCCGATCTTCGTTCTTCTTAGTGCACAAAGGTGCGCTCCTGAATCCGCCGCTTGACCAAGGTCATGCGCCAAAGAGCGGATGTAGGTCCCTTTTGAGCAAGCAACTTCAAAGTCTACCAGAGGTAACTCAAAACGCGTTAAGTCAAATTGGCTCACCTGGACTCGTCGCATAGGTATTTCAACAACTTGTCCAGCTCTGGCGGACTTATACGCTCGCTTGCCGCCGACTTTTATGGCTGAAAAAATTGGGGGCTTTTGGTCGATCTCGCCAAAAAACTGCTCTTGTACAAGTGATTGCAGCAAGTCCTCGGTGATATGTTCGGTAGGGTATTGGTGATCAGCTTCAGTTTCTGCATCATAGCTCGGTGTGCTTTCGCCAAAACAAATGGTGCCCGTGTAAACTTTCGGCAGGCCTGTGAGCTCTGTGAGCTTCTTTGTGAACTTTCCTGTAGCTATGAGCAGCAATCCAGTCGCCATGGGATCTAAGGTCCCGCTATGACCAACCTTGATCTTTTTGATACCCGTAATTTTCCGCAAGCGGTATCGGATCCGATTTACCACATCGAAGCTCGTCCATCCTTTCGGCTTGTCGATGAGAAGAAGTTCTCCTGCGATAAAATCGAAGGTGCGTTCTGTGTAGGGAAGTTGAGCGTGTTCAGTCATGCTTTCGCGAAAACAGGTTTTCACGAAAGTAGAAGGATAGGACAATTGAACGACCTAAATTCCTTAGAAAGAAGAGAAAAATGTTCCGGTTAGCCTTGCATCAAGCCATATCCAATCGCGAGTATGGCAACTGCAAAGCAGTAAAAAGCGAAGTAGCGTAATTGACTGCGCTTCACCAATTGAATCATGAGCGTACAGGCAAAAATTCCAGTAACAAATGCTGCAATAAAGCCTACGGTGTAGGGCTGCCAGTTACTAGCCTGTGCCATAATATTTCCATCAAGCAGGTCTTTGGCAATTTTTCCGAAAATGAGCGGAACGACCATCAAAAAAGAAAAACGCGCTGCCTTCGAACGGTCAACTCCGAGGAGTACAGAAGTGGAAATGGTAGCTCCTGAGCGACTAATGCCAGGTAGAATCGCTATTGCCTGTGAAATTCCGATGATAATTGCGTCTTTAATCCCAACACCTTTGCCAGTGTTTTTTGCTTTATCAGCTAGGAATAGTAAAACACCAGTGAGTAGGAGCATGAAACCTACCAGCATGATTCTTTGATTAAAGAGTGCATTTAGCTCTTCCTCAAAAAGTACACCCACAGCAGCTGCAGGAAGCATGGATAAGAAAATCTTCAATGCGAAGTCAAGGTCTTCACGTTGACCCGAAAAAATTCCCTTAAGGATACTGCCAACGTCCTTGCGAAAAACCCAAATGGTAGCCAAGGCGGTGGCAAAGTGCAGCACCACAGTCATGAGTAGACTCTCTTCAGCTAATGCGGTATCTCCTAAAATTACTTTCGCTAATTCTAGGTGTCCACTACTACTGACGGGCAAAAACTCCGTTAACCCTTGAACGATTCCAAGGACAATGGCTCTAATAAGTTCACTCACAGTTACTTCTTAAGAATGGCGTAGGTTATTACTCCAAGACCCGTCAAGATGACGATGGGAGCAAGTGTTATACGCCGAAAACTGTAGATGAGTTCATCATCCCACACATCTGGACTAGGCATTGAGCCTCCAGCCATTAAAATCATCCCTAAAAGCATCAATCCAACACCGATTCCAATCCAGAGATAGGTTCCCTTTCCGAAAATCAGGGTGTCATGGCCTGTGGTGCTCGGGGCGCGTTGCGTCTCTTCAATATCGACAGAAGGACTTGCAGACGGTCGTGCTGGAACGGATGTTTTGTTGCTCTTAGCCATAGAAATCAAAGGTTTAACGTAATGCTGCTAGGTCATCAACCCGAAGGTTGAGGGTCTTTCGCACCACATAATACGTGCTTGCAAAGTTGAGTAAAAGACCGAGAACTATCAAAATTGTTGCAAGGATAGCAAAATGGATGGTGGACAAGGGTTGCCAGAGGAAAGGAATCCAAGA
>CALDTK010000162.1 GCA_937924035.1 uncultured Saprospiraceae bacterium
GGTGAAACTTTTAGCCATTTGTCTTTGTTGCTGTATTCGCGGACACCATGGTCAGGCTTTGTAGACAGGCTAAACAACGGATACTCCATCGAGGCGGAATCCGATTTAGGCACAGCATCGACGATATCGCAGACAAAAAAATCAGGCTGCGGATGTAGATCCGGAAGTAGACGAGAAATATCGCGCTTTGTCTTAGGCATTCTCGAGGCCAACGTCATTTCACACACACTCTATCGTCATTTCACACACAAGGCAAAATGTCGTCATTTCACACACATTTTCTGTGGATAACTGCCTGTGGATAACTCAATTAACGAACGTCATTTCACACACACTTGAACGTCATTTCACACACACTTGAACGTCATTTCACACACACCTATCATTTTTTTCGCTGGTTTTTATTATGAGTTTCAATTACTTAAAAATTCGCTCGGATGCCTAAACACTATTAAAAACACATACCTATTAAACACTAAGCACCTTATCCACAGAATCTGACAGAATTTCCAGCTGCCCTCATGTGGACAGCCCGTGGATTTCGGCTGCGCCGACCGCATGGACAGCTCGTGCACAATCGCTGAGACGATTGCACACCACCTGCCCACACTAATCACACCGCCTGACCACAATCAGCCAGGGAGGCAACAGTTCAAACCGACAATGCCTGCGGCGCAACAGCAGCAGAGATTTTATAAAAAAATAATGCACAGCAGGGCAGGGGGGCACACAACGCCACTTACTGGTATTCAGAGATACGTCACTAAGGGTCAACACGAGAAAGGAGCTTAAAACGCTTCTCAGAGCCAAAATCCGAGCGAATTTTTAATCAACGCTTTTATCCAGCATAGGACCTTCCTTTAGTGGATTTTAAGGGCTGCTGGGCGGGTTGCTTGGAGGTTGAGTTGTGTTAGCCTGATTGCTTACACCAGAAATCTCCGTTTCCCAGCTGATGAAATGACCTTGAGTCTGCGACGGAGTCAGCTTAACTGCTGTCAGCTGAGTGCTAAACGTTAGTTGTTGGGAGCTTCGGTTGATCAACATCGAATGTTTAGGCACGAAAGTGCATTGGGAACCTCGAGTTCACAATGCACTTAAATATCTCGCCACAGGTGAAACGGCGAGAGCCGCTCAGCGTGTTGGTAAATTCCATTTATTAACAACAGGAGGCCCTGAAAAAGGTAGTTGTCCATCCTTAATTGAACTAGGTTTTTAATTCATTCCTTAATTTGAATTCGACGAAATAAGTCTGACGTCGTTAACTACATGCTAGGTGCTGACACCATCGAAACTCGATGTATTCCATCGGGTGCTGAGGTTGGAAACTCAGCTTTCTTACTGGCTTTACCGAAGATAATACTCAGTGATGCTCGGCCGAAAATGGCCGAGCTCCTGGCTCAGTATTAGCAGGCATTGATCGTAGCTTTTACCTGCATTTCCGAGCTCTTTTATTCGCAGTTGTGCAAACGAATGGCGCATTCCGTGAGCACCGTGGCTGTGTCCTAATAGCTGCTTTGATAGCTTTGAAAAGCTGTTGCTAAAACTCTTACCGCCCATCAAATCATAGTGTGATTTGTAACGTATATCGCGATCAATAACGATACGTGGAACGGCTAAACGAACCGCTTCAAGTCGTGCAGCGGTCGCAGCGGTTATCCGAACTTCTCGACACAGATTACCCTTGCCAACGACGGTGTATCTGGCCCAGTTTTCACGCCCAGCAAAGCGATCATCTCGCCACGCGCGTCGATCAGAAGGGGGTTGTTCTTCTATGCGGCGCAATGTGAATAATTCATGTGCACGTAGTCCAGCTTCTGCTGCTATTTGTGTCGATAAAGCGGCTCTCGTTGTTTGCTTTGTTTGGATAAAATCAACCGCTTCTTTAGTGTACGCGCGTGACTCTAGTATTGATGGAACCTCACTGGGAGGGCGTACTAGTCGTGTATCTGCTGAGTAACCGCAGTTGTGATGCAGGTGATGCTCCAGGTTGACGGCATAGCCTGCGATTGTTTTGTCTTGAACATCGACAGATTTCTCTTCTAGAAAGCGCTGGGCTTGCTCGGGAGTGATCGAACTGAAGTTCTTAATATCTGGCTGTTCTTCGCACCATTTGGAGACAACTGTAAAAGCTTCCTTGTGGTTTCTGACAGCGCCATCGCTCCTAGCGTAGCCGTCATTCTTGTTGGCAACTGTATGTCTGGATTCACCAGTGCGATCTAGCTTCTTAGCAGCACGTACCGCTTGCTTTGATGATCTCGGTAAATTCTTATAGGCGATAGTCATTAGTCGTCCATCTTCTTTATAAAGTCGTAGACCGTAGTGCGGCCACAAGGTATCGCTTTCCCTTCAGCACCACACGATACAGCGAAGGCTATTTCTCCATATGAGCTGCCAGCTGCAGCCATCCTACGTATGAACGCACGTTGAGGTTCTAGCTTGCTTGGCATGTAGCGATTACGCTTGTTTCGGCTCGCGATACTGCGCTGATGTTTTACAGCGGCAAGGATTACATTGATCTCTTTATCATCTGACATAACTACTCTCCTATGGTGTTCGGTCAATACTGTTCGGTATAAGAGACTCAGAGCTCCTATACCCTTGCTCTAGCAACGCGATGGCGCTGTGCTATCGAAGATGGCACAGCGGCCATTGCGGTCACAGTTTTACCCTAACTTTATACA
This sequence comes from uncultured Saprospiraceae bacterium, assembly GCA_937924035.1. Taxonomy (GTDB): domain Bacteria; phylum Bacteroidota; class Bacteroidia; order Chitinophagales; family Saprospiraceae; genus CALDTK01. The sequence continues at coordinate 2,682 of CALDTK010000162.1, forward strand.
CGGTAAGTCGCCGTTAAAAGGTGGGGAAGGGGGTGGCTATTCGTCGTTTGGGAGGAATGAATTACGCTGTAGTGGTTGCTTTTTTCGGCTCTGTTTTAACTTCTCGAGCCGATCATCCAGCGCATAATGAACGCCAGGTATTTCACTCAATGCAATTTCAAGCGCATCCTGTTTTTTATGAATGGCTTTAGCGTAGTGCTCATCGCAATTTAGTTTGAGTTTGTTTGTTTTTGCAAAAGCATTAATTCTACTCTGGCGGTCAAGAATATCTTCCGTCACTGCGATACGAATTTTTGATACTTTGGCTTTGGGTTTTGTTACTTCTACAATCGGGGGTAATGCCACGATTATCTCCTCGGGTTTTATAAGTGTGTTGTCCGTTCAGAATGGAAATCAGGCGGACCTGTAATTCATCCAATCCGTAGTCATTCGCTAAACAGTTTCCTGTCCGCTACAACTGTCGTGACATGCAACTCTCCCGAGGAGGGATATTGACTGTGTCAATACTAGGGCTAGATTCTTACACTACACTTATGGAGATAAAAAATCAAAGTAGATATTCCAAAACGCCGCAATACTAAGATTTCCCAGTAAAGTTGAATTAAATTGGAGCTGTCACTAAGAAATAAAGCGATAATGAACGCTAGCAAACGCCATTGGTGAAGCGAAACAAGGGTAATTATTCAGTAATTTTTTCATGGCGACGCAGGCGAAAAATAGACATGCGATGACAACGAATACTAAAATATGAGCTTCATTTATCATAGTTCAATCCCTCTTTATTTAATGCAATTGTGTGATTGAAGATCAAGGGATCCCTGTCACTAGAATATATAATGCCAGTGAACAACTAGCTGTCATAGCAATTGCCGGAAACCAATCTCCTAGAAAACTAATGAATTTCTTCACTTTATAAACTCCAGTTGTTGTTATAACTCAAATTCCAAATAGCTGTTATCAACGTCGCGTTGCTCGATACCGATATAGGCCATCGTCACCGCCGGCGACGAGTGATTTAATACTTTGCAGATAGACTCTATCGATCGGCCGGCTTCATACATCGCGTAGCCGCGGGTCTTACGCATCGAGTGCGTGCCGAGTCTGACTTTCGGTGCAATGTTTTGGCCGACCTTCTCAAACACCCGGGCGACCGATCGACGATTGATCGGTTGCGGTGGGCTGTGTCGACCGAGGTTGATCGCATCGCTCTGAAATAGATAGTGGTGGGTGGGGTAGGTCGCCTGGCGCTGCTGCATGATTTTCAACGCGCCGGCGTTGACTACTATGCGTCGTGCTTTACCTGTTTTTATTTCGACGAGCTC
>CALDTK010000163.1 GCA_937924035.1 uncultured Saprospiraceae bacterium
CACTCTTGGAACAACTGTCCTGGTAATGATGGTCAACGCGCCGGTGTAGGAGCTTTCGAGCCAGGAAGTGGATCTACAATTATGAGTTACCAAGGTGCGTGTGGCTCAAATGACAATGTGAGTGTAATTAATGCACCTGAATACTACAGCAATGGCTCACTACAGCAGTTTGTCAACTTTACACGAGGAGGATTTGGAGAGACTTGCGCTGACCTTATCACAGTAAGTAATAACGAGCCAGAGATCACTTTACCTTATGCAAATGGATTTACCATACCACAATCAACTCCCTTTATATTAGAAGGAACAGCTATTGATCCTGACGGTGATAACATCAACTATAATTGGGAACAATATGATTTGGGAAACCCTATTTCTCTTTGCGAGCAACGTGCTACTGGGCCTCTTTTTAGAAGTCTTCCTCCTTCAGAAACTGGGTACCGTCGCTACTTCCCAGCACAAAACACTGTTCGACGGGCATTAAGCAATTGCGAAGAACAGTTACCAATCTTCGGACGTGAACTCAACTTCCGCCTCACGGCTCGTGATGACAACCCGGAAGGAGGTGGTGTTTCATGGGAACAAGTGACATTTAATGTAAGTGATGATCCCGCTCCATTTAGGGTGACGAGCCAGACTTCATTAGCAGAAACTTATGCGGCAGGAAGTTTCATCAACGTAACATGGGACGTCGCAAACACTAACCAAGCTCCGGTGAATTGCCAGTCTGTCAATATTCTATTGTCTATGGACGACGGGGTAACGTTCCCATTCATGCTTCTAGAGAACACCTTAAACGATGGATCAGAAGGAGTTACGCTTCCAGCAACCGCAGAAGGTACCAACGCTAGAATTAAGGTCGAAGCAGCCGATAATATCTTCTATCAGCTTTCACCTTCACGATTCAACATTGTTGTTCCAACAGAACCAGGATTTACGTTTGTGCCATCAAACACGACAAACTTTATCTGTCTACCCCAAATAGGCGAAGTAGAATTTTTTACTGCTCCTCTACTTGGATATGATTCTACGCTTACCCTTCGAATTGCGAACAGCCTGCCTGCAGGGGTAGTTGCCAACCTTTCTGAGACAGAAATTGCAACAGGAGCAAGCTCTATGCTGACCGTAGATTTCAGCTCGTTTAATCAGACCGACAGTGTATTGATTATTGTAGAAGCTGTTGGACCTGGTGCAGATACTGCGCTTCGAGAAGTTTTATTTGACGTAGTCAGTAATGACTTTTCTGACCTTTCCTTGATTGGACCAACCAATGGAGAGTCTGGCCTTACCGCGCTTCCTGTCTTCACCTACACACCCTCTACCCGAGCTACAACCCACGTCCTGCAAGTGAGCGATGATCCGCTCTTTGGGCTTGGCGTTACTGAAATTATAAATCCAGATCCAAATGGCGTAGACCTCGGTCAGCTTCTAGAGATCAATAGTGTCTATTTCTGGCGTGTTCTTCCTAGTAATCGCTGCGGAGAAGACTTTGAAGTGCCGATTAATGCATTCCATACGTTTGCTGCTAGTTGTGAATCATATACCAACTCAGAGGTCCTTAACATTCCTCCGAGTATTCGAACAACAGTTAGTGCACCAATCAATATTCCACAGACAGGACAGGTGAATGATCTTAATCTACCTATCGTCGATGTCCAGTTTGCTGAAATCAACGATGTCCGTGTAATTCTAGAATCACCAGACGGGACGCAAGCTCGACTCTATAGTCGTCGTTGTGGAGGAGATCGTCTGTATACAGGGTTTGATGATGATTCGCCAGTAGAATTCAGCTGTAGTCCATTACCGAATGACGGTGGTCTACGCAGGCCACAAAACCCGCTTTCTATCTTTAATGGAAAAGAAATTCAAGGAGAATGGAGCCTTCAAGTTGAAGCAGTTAATCCTAGCACAAACGGTGGTGAATTCAGAAACTTTGAAATTGAGTTCTGCGCAAACATTGCCAGCTTACCTCCGACTCTGGATTTAAATACTGTAGAAGTCCCACTCGGTGGATTCCAGATACTAGAGCGTAGTGTTATCTCTGCTAATGACCCCGACAATAGTACTACTGACCTTCAGTTCATTGTTGTAACGGAGCCTACGCGAGGCCACCTCGAACTTTATGGACGTAGACTAGGCATTGGAGATCGTTGGGATCAATCTCAGGCACAGATCGGAGAACTTGTTTATGTAGATGACAATGGCGTTGCTGCAGGAACTGATTCTATGACTATCGTTCTCTCAGACAATTCAGGAAACCTCATCGCTACACCTACGATCAACTTCGAGATTTCAGATGCTTTCGTAGTGTCTAATGAGAATATCGAGCAGGCGAATATCGAAATGCTGCTCGCACCTAATCCTACGCAAGATTTCACAACTGTGCGTTGGGGAGCTCCTAGCCAAGGCGGTCAACTGAACATCTTTGATGCACAAGGGCGCTTAGTCTCTCAACAACAAGTTGCCGATGGCCAACGCGAAGCTCGACTCGATATGACTTCAATGGCAAAAGGTTTCTACCACGTCAATTATCGTGGAGAAGAAGGAACACGAACGCTTCGCCTGGTTGTGCAGTAAATAGCCAGCCAACACCTTTGATAAAAGTCCTGCCGATTGAGTTCGGCAGGACTTTTTTCGTTTTAGCGTAAGCTCAATCCATCTTTTAAATAGGCTCCTGTTTGAAGCAGACCTCTCAGACCAAGAAAAACAAGCAATGCAATCCAAAGGGCCGTCAGCTCTCCAAAATGAGGAAGCAGTAAATAATAACTAGCCAAATAGCCTACCAAAGCAATAAGCATAAGATTGCGCATGGCCCTAGTTGCCGTTAGCCCAACAAACACTCCATCCCAGATATAGCAAGCGGTACCGATAAGAGGAAGCGCAACGAGATATGGGATAAAGCTTTTCGCTAATGCTTTCACATTATCCTCATCCGTAAAAAGTGCAATGAGTTGCTCACCTGCTAGCCAGTAGGTAAGAGAAAAAAGAACAGCTAACGCCATTCCATAGCCCATCGACAGCTTTATCGCTCTATGCGCTCCAGCCTTACTTTTTGCCCCGACGTACTTGCCCACCATTGCTTCGGCAGCGTAGGCGAATCCATCAACGGCATAACTCATCCAATTAAGAAATTGAAGTAGCACTGTAGTGGTAGCTAATGCGAGACCTGAAGCAGCAGCCGATTGGCTATAGAAAAATCCAAAAGCAACTGTGAGACTGAGCGTCCTTAAGAATATGTCAGCGTTCACTTTGAGTAATCGCATGTAACGATCAGCTTCTTTGAGCCAACTGAGCTTAATACTCCTAACTTTTTCTGGATACTTAAACCAGATCATCGCGAAGGCTAAAGCCAACGAAGCATATTGTGCGACGACGGTTCCTAGGGCAACTCCTTTGGTTCCCAAGCCCAATACTTTTACCCAATAGACGGAGCAAATGATGTTGACGACATTTGAAAAGATGGCTATAACAAGGGGATAGTTCGAATTTTGCTGCCCAAACAACCATCCTAGGAGCACATACAAAAGCAATGTTGCAGGTGCAGCCCACATGCGCGTGTAGAAGTAATCAGACACCAAAAGTCCATAGCCATCGGGAACATTCATAAGCGAATGTGCTAAGCCAAAAAGCGGCACCTGCAGCACCCACAATAGCACCGCAAGAAGCATTGCCAACGCGCTCGCTGACAATAGAGTCGCCCCTTGTGCTTGCACATCGTTTGCACCATAAGCTTGTGCAGTGAGCCCAGTTGTACCCATGCGCAAGAACCCAAAATTCCAATACAAGAAGTTGAACATCATGCTGGCAATGCCAACCGCACCTAAGTGTTCGGCACTCAAATGCCCCATTAAGGCTGTATCGACCGAACTAAGCAACGGTACTGAAACGTTACTTAGGATGTTGGGTATCGCGAGGCGAAGCAGCTCTTTGTTCACCTGCGCAATGTACCAGTAACCCGCCACCCGAAAGCTTGCAAGGGTTTGTTTCCTTTGCAAGGTCGTTGGATGATTACGCTCAACGATCTTTTATGTAGTCATAAACACTATGAAAGCAAAACTGCGAGTCGGAATCATTTTCGGTGGACCAAGCCGCGAGAGAGAAATCAGCTTTGCTGGAGGTCGCACGGTATTCGACAATCTCGACAAACGTCTATTTGAGCCAGTGCCTCTATTTATGGATGCTCGGCGCAACCTGATTTTGCTGGATTGGCCCTTTGTTTACAAGGGCACCATTCGGGATTTTTGGCCACCAGTCAATCACTATCCTTCTAACGCTGGGCCATACCAGCTGTCCGAAGAAAGCCTCGGGCTGCTTTCTAAACAGGAACGTGAGGCTATGGTTAGAGAAGTAGGTAAAGCAGTTGCCTATGACGCACTTCCTGAAATGATCGATGTTGCTTTTCTAGCCCTACACGGTGTTGGAGGGGAAGATGGAGCAGTACAAGGCATGCTTGAGAGCTTGGATATTCCCTACACAGGCAGTGGTATTCCAGGCAGTGCAATTGGCATGGACAAAGTGCTCCAAAAGCGCCTCATGGGTGCTGCAGGCTTTCACGTTCCCCCGTCGATAAGTCTCGAGCGTAAGAAGTGGGAGGAGCATTGCAGTTCGGTAGCTAGTCGTTCAGCTTTCGCCAAAACCCTTTTTGCACAAGCCATAGAAGAATTAGGCACACCACTAGTCATTAGAGGCGCAAATCAAGGATCAAGCATAGGTGTTACGATCCTAAAAACTCCAACGGTTGAGCAGCTCACTCAGTCGATTGATAAAGCATTCTTCCGCCAAACGATAAAAGTCGCTGACTACCGAAAGCTAAGCTCAGAAGCAAGGCGGACATTTATAGGCAACGTCGCTGATCTACGCCACGGCATTGGTTTCCCTATGCAAGTAGGCGCTACTACGCTACTGCAGCCCATAGATTTGCAAAATCTTCTTGATCAAACTACAGAAGACTTCATAAGCCTCGTCGGCCATCATACAGAGGTTAGGGCCGTAATAGAAGGGTTTCTTGATGGAACAGAAGTTTCGACAATAGTCCTCCGTGATGAAGATGGAGGAACATTGCCTTTACTTCCGACGCAAATCGTGAAAGGAGGAGAAGTCTTTGA
>CALDTK010000164.1 GCA_937924035.1 uncultured Saprospiraceae bacterium
AAGCTTTGAGTCTTCCTTTTTGTAGCTAACAACACCGGCTGCATGGACGACAATATCCACATCCTTAAGTAGACTTTCTTGAAATTCAATGTCTTGGAGTTCCCCTTCTCGCCATTCTATCTTTTGATTGGCCTCAGCACAAAGCTTGGTTTGGCTTGAAGAACGTTTGGTCGCGATGACGTGTAAAGCAGGATCAGCGGCGAAGGCACGAGCTATGTATGAGCCAACCAAGCCAGTTGCTCCTGTGATTAAGACTGTTTTTTGAGGCTTGCTCACGCTCCGGCCAAGGTGACATCAATCTTGAATTCTCGCATGTGCATCATGAATTCGTTCGACTCTTTGCTGTATACATTCATCGTTGCTTCCTTGCCTTCGGCAATTGCCTGTACTACAGGGTACAAATCAGATACAGAGGCCGGTGTGTAGGCCTGAAGATCTTCTAGCAACTCGGTGAGTTCGTTCCAATCGTCGCGTCGCGGTCGAAGGGTAGCACGGATGGTTTTTTCGGACACGATGGTGACTTTGGTGTTGATTCGAACAGCGGGAAAGGCTTAGCCTTTAAGAGTGAGGGTATACTCAGCTACTGCTTTGATTTCTTCTGGACTTAAAATCCCTTTATATGGAGTCATTCCTTTTTCCATGCGTCCGTGGGTGATGGTTTGAATACGTTCCCTTATTGGAAGTTCACTAACGTTGAGGTTAGCAGCTCCATTTACACCCATGTCACCTTTGACCCCATGACATGCCACACAGTGGGTCTTAAAGATCTTTTTACCGTTCGGTCCTGCGGAGCTTGCATCTGCCGAAGCACCATTATTAGCGAAGTTGGGGTTTTCACCGCCACCACAAGCAAGTAAAAATCCGCAGAGAAGGCAAGGAATCCAGAGGTATCGTAGCATAGCGCTAAAGTAGGAGATAGACTTGAAATAAAGGTGAAAATCAAAGTAGAAACACAAGACTTACAACGATGTTTAGGTAATTCGTACTTGGGAACTTTGTAAATATTGATTGTTCATCTTTGTCACATGTATCGACTCTTATCTATACTACTGATTTTAGCGCTTTGGGCATGCAGTGACCCTGCTGAAACGCAGCCAGTCGTGGCGGGGAATCAAAAACAGTTTGATTCACATCGACAGATGGTGGATACGCTTGATGTGATAGCAAAAAGCCTTGATCCGCTTCAATTTTATAACCTGAATAAGGAGAGGGCTAGAGTTTTAGGTCAGCAGTTGAGTGCAAATACTGACCCTAAGAAGCAGGCGCAGCTTACCTATACATACACGACAGAATTATTGGCAAGTGGTCAACTAGACGCAGCGATTAATACGCTTACACCTTTAACAAGTCAGCTTCCACTTGCTAAAAATTCAAAGCCGTTTTACGATTTATTGGCTTTGGCCTATCTGCGGAAGGGGGAAATCGAGAATTGCCTAAACAACCACAATAAGGAGAGTTGTATTTTACCCATCGGAGGCGGTGGTAGGCACCTGAATAAAACGGGTTCGCAAGAGGCCATAAAGCAATACATGAAGCTCTTGGCGAGCTTCCCAGAAGATGACCAGTCGAGGTACTTACTCAATCTCGCTCATCAAACTCTTGGCACGAAGCCACCTACAGCTTTGCTGATCAAAGAAATGAATGGTAGTGGTAGTGCACGACAATTTGTGGACCGAGCAGGTCATGGGTCATTGGGTGTTGATCGCTTATCGGGTGGTGTAGCGTTAGGGGATTATAACGGTGATGGTTATGCCGACATTTTTGCGACCAGTTATGGTTTTGAAGATGATGCAAAGTTGTTTTTATCAGAGGCTACGGGCGGATTTTCTGAGGCACAAGCAAACCTTGAAGGAATTCGCGGGGGCTTGAATTGCCAAGCTGCTGACTATGACAATGATGGTGATCTTGATGTGCTCGTTTTGCGAGGAGGTTGGTTTGGCGCAGCTGGTGCTCTTCCAAATTCACTCCTGCAAAATGATGGTAAGGGTGAGTTCACGGATGTGACATTTGCTGTGGGGCTTGGTGCAGGCCGCCCAACACAGACTGCCGCATGGGTGGATGTTGATTTGGATGGAGACTTAGACTTGTTTATCGGGAATGAAGCGAGCAATGCATTAAGGTCGCCATGTGAATTGTATTTGAACGATGGGGCTGGAAGTTTTAGCGAAAGCGGAAAGGCAGCAGGTGTAGACCTTATTGCGATGGCAAAGGGAGTTACTGCAGGAGATGTCAACGGCGATCACTTGCCAGACCTTTATGTGAGTTGTTTGGGGCAGCCCAATGTGCTTTTTCTAAATCGTGGTGTCCAGAATGGTGTTCCAAAATTTGAAAACGTCACTCAGTCTGCAGGAGTGTCTGAACCCCTCTACAGTTTCCCGACATGGATGTTCGACTACGATCAAGATGGCGACTTGGATATTTTTGTGAGCGGCTATGACGCAAAAGCGCAGACAGATGTGGCTGGCATTGAAGCGAGGATTCGTTCTGGTCGAAATTCTGAGGAAGCTCCGCTGAAGCTTTATAGCAACAATGGCTCGGGAGTGTTCACGGATGTGACGAGCGAAGTTGGCATAGACCGCCCCGTGTTCACGATGGGTTCTAATCTTGGTGATTTGACCAACGATGGGTTTCCAGACATGTACTTAGGTACGGGCGCTCCTGATTTAAGGTCGGTGGTGCCTAACCTTTATTATGTCAACAAGGGAGGGTCTCAAGGCTTTCGCGAAAACACGCTTTCTTCCGGTTTGGGGCATGTTCAAAAAGGCCACGGTGTAGGTTTTGCTGATTTTGACCTAGACGGAGACTTAGACATATACACAGTACTTGGAGGAGCCTTTGAAGGAGACAACTTCCCGAATGCACTTTTTGAGAATCAGCTTGAACAGGACCGTTCTTGGATTGAGCTCACCCTTTCGGGAAAACAAGCGAATCGTTCGGCAATAGGTGCTAGGATTAAGGTTTTGGCGAAAGCAGCAGATGGTAAAAAGATAGCACGTTATCATTATGTAAATACAGGAGGGAGCTTTGGAGGGAATGCATTGACTGCTCACATTGGTTTGGGTGATGCGGTTGGCATTGAAGGAGTAAAAATTCAGTGGCCAAACCAGGGGCAATCAACTCAAATCCTTGAAAACCTCAAGATTAATTCGCGGTACACGGTACTTCAGGGTGAAGCCGCATTACTAACTAAGCTCAAGTCGCGACCACTTGGTGGTGATCATGACATGCACAGTCACTAGCAGGAAATGCTTCTACTACTAACGCACTTGGTGGCTACATGCTTTATGACTGGTGTTATCTGGATTATCCAGGTTGTGCACTACCCTTTATTTGAGAAGGTAGGAGCACTCGGGTATTCGGAATACCAAGAAGCCCACATGAAGCGCATTACATGGATTGTAATGCCCATAATGCTCATTGAACTGGTTTCTGGAGTACTGCTATCGGTATTCACGATAGACGGAAGAGGATTGAGCGATCTCGATGGTATACCGGAGCAACTTTTGTGGGCCAATCTTATCGGTCTAGGATTGATCTGGGCATCTACGATATTGATCCAAGTACCAGCTCATATGACTTTACGCAACAGATTTGAAAATTCTGCATATCAAAGATTAGTTCGCACGAATTGGATTCGTACTATTCTATGGTCTATTCGATTGATGCTTGTATTCTATTTGGTAGTGTCGTCTTTAAGTCTTTTTAGTGCTTAAAGTGGGTGGGAAGAGCGAAAATTCGCCACGAAATCTTAATATTTACTTAACACAATAGCATAAAATTGGTAGATTGACCCCTCGTAGGCGAGAGGATCTAACAAATTTCCAATTGCTGAGACGAGCTTTTGCTGTGAAGGTCACCTTAAAGAGCTTCGTTTTAGCAAAGATTCTTCCCTACGTAACAAAGGACTCTCACTATTATGAGATGGTTGCATGAGCGATCATTTTTTAATAGTTCATCTTACTTCAAAAAACAAAAACTTCAACAATGAAAAGACTACTACTAGTCCTCTCTCTTGTGGTTACTGCGTCACTGGCCTTTGCCCAGAGCAGAACTATCATGGGTACAATCTTAGACGAGGGTGGTGAACCCCTTATCGGTGCAACTGTTCTAGAGGAGAACACTTCAAATGGTACCGCAACTGATGTAGATGGTAAGTATCAGCTAAACGTTGAAGGAACACCTGTACTTGTTGTTTCTTACACGGGTTATGAACCTACCAGAATTCAAGTTGGAGATACCGATGTTTATGACATCACAATGGCTGAAGGTCTACTCTTAGACGTTGACATTGTTGTCTCTGGTCAAGGTGTTGGTATCGCTCGTAAGCGACTCACAACAACTGTAGATGAGGTAACTGCAGAGCAACTAGAGCGCGTACCAATGGGTACTATCGATCAGGTTCTTCAATCAAAGCTAGAAGGAACACAAATTCGCCTCAGCTCTGGTCAGCCAGGAACTGCTTCTATTATCCGGAATAGAGGTCCAATCTCAGCAAATGGTAACTCGACTCCTGTAATCATCATTGATGGTGTTAGGGTGGATAACCTAAATGGTGCTTCAGAATTAAACGTTGGTACAGGTGGTGCAAGCTCCTCGGCCTTAGCGGATATCCCTGTAGAGTCGATTGAAAGTGTCGAGTTTATTCGAGGTGGTGCTGCAACGACACTCTATGGTGCAGATGCAGCCAATGGTGTTATTCAGATTTTTACTAAAAAAGGAACATCGGGTCAAGCTCGTGTTAATGTTGAGACAAACCTCGGTTTTAACACTGTTGAAGATCGATTCTTGCGTTTTCCGGAAACAAAAGACCTGCTATATGACGGTGCGAAGCTGTACCAGCAATATCGCTTAGGCGTTGATGGAGGTAGTGATCGAGCTACTTATAACTTCTCTGGAAGTTTTTTAAACGATGATGGTGTAGATGACATTGATGAAAACCTTCGTGCGTCATTCCGATTGGGTGCAAGCGCAAAGATTACTGACAATTTAGAGTACAGTGGTTCTTCAGCATTCGTAAGTAATTACTTTACAAGAGACTACAATGCAAACACCTCCTTTTCAAGGATAGGTCAGATTGAGGCAAGTAGAATCGGTCTACCAAGCGAGTTTTCTCAAAGTACAACGGATAGTCTTCGTGCAAACCTGCTAGAACAGGCTGAGAATACTGACATTACAGAGGTTGTTCGCCGCTTTACAACAGCTAACTCACTTACGTGGAGACCTTTCAAAGGCTTTACGGCAAAGGGAACATTTGGACTTGATTCACGCCGAAACCGGACCCGTGAAATTGGTTCAAATGCACTTTTAGTATCAAAAGGAAGTGTCGCTCCAGGAACAGCGAATCAAGGTTACCTTTCTCAAGTACAGCGTGATTTTCTATCTACAACTACTGAGTTAGCCCTGCAATATGTCTTCGAAGCGGGAGATTTTTCTTTCAATACCAACGGAGGCGGTCAGCTTTTCCGCAACATCGATGAGCAAGTTCAAATAGATGCCACAGATCTGGTTGAAGGATCAGAGCTTTTTGTTAACTCCGCAGATCAGTCGGTTGATCAATTTGTGACTGAGCAAACGTTCGGTGGATTTTACGCCTACGAGAACATAGGTTTTAAGAACAAGTTGTTCGTAGATTTTGGTGTGCGACTTGACGGTAACTCTGCTTTTGGAGACGACATTGGGTTCGTTGATCTTTATCGTGTAGGAATGACTTATTCTCTAACGGATGAGGCGTTCATGCAGAAAGGGCAAATTTCTAAAATCTTGACCCGTGCAAGCTTCCGAGCAAACTACGGTCAATCATCTAACTTCCCTACAGCCTTCAGTCGTGATAGATTGATTGCAGCTCAAACTTACTTAGGAACAACAGCATTTACACTTGGTAACCCTGGTAATGCTCAGCTTAGTCCTGAGGTGGTAGAATCAATAGAATTTGGTGGCGATTTCTCCTTCTTAGAAGGACGTATCGGTACAAGTATTACCTTCTACGACCAGACAACTACAGATGCACTCTTCACACCGCCAAGTGCTCCTTCGTCTGGCCAACTTAACCAAGAGACCAACGTAGGCGAAATATCTAACACAGGTATCGAGCTTCAGACGGACTTTGCTATCATTCAGAATAGCGACTTTGATCTAAACGTTCGCGCTTCAATCACAACCAACAAGAATGAGGTTGTAAGTAGTGGTGGAGCACCAGAATTCAACGTAGGTGGTTTCACCTTCTTAGGTTCTTTCATCAAAGAAGGTCAGCCGCTCGGTTACTTAAGAGGTGGAAACCCAGTCTTTGATGCGGAGGGTAACCTTGAGAGTGTCACCCGAAATGATTTCTTGGGTAATCCTACTCCTGACGGATATGGAAGCGTAGGTCTTGATTTTCGTTATAAGAGCCTCACGTTCTTCACTTCTGGAGATTATCAATACGGAGCTCAAGGTGTGAACGTCGATGATGTTCTACGTTACTTCCGTGGAATCAATGACGAAGGTCGTATTCCAGATAATTCATTGAGCGAATCGTTCTTCGATCTAGCGGGTGTTTGGGTAGAGGATGCTGACTTCTTCAAGATACGTAACATAGGTGTTCAGTACCAGGTTCCTGGCACTGTGCTTCCAGATGCTTTCCAAGGGTTAAGTGTGGCTTTCAATGCGATCAACCCGCTTTCATTTGCAACCAGCTCTTTTGATCCAGAAGTAACAGGTGCAGGTATTGGCAGACAAGGTGGATTCTCGGCTGGTGGCTTCGGTTACGGTACGATTTCAAATCCACGTCGCTTCATTCTCACTCTCAAAGCCAGCTTCTAAGTGCCACGCACGAAGCATAAAATTAACAACTATGTCTATTCGAAAAATTGCCTTTTCGCTAGCTTTAATTGCTGGCTCCCTAGTTGCCTGTGAGGCTCCAGAAGATTTCTTTGAACCTCGTAACCCTGACTTGGCGGTCGACGCTGTACTTGGAACGGTTAGTTCATCAACACGCCTCCTCAATGGATGTGAACGTCAACTTGCTTTTGCATATCAGGAAATCCTTCCTATCGCTGAGATAGCAAGTGATAACTATCAGAATACGCAGACATTCTTCAACCAGTTTCTTGATGCACTCAATATCGACTTTACCGATAATGACCTCAACGACACTGCTTTTGATATTCAGCGTCTACGTGCCCTTGCAAATCTTGGGATTAATGATATCGGACCTGGGGATGAAACCACGACAGCTGATCAAACTGCGAGCTTTTACTTCTTTAGAGGAATTTCTCAGCTACTCGCAGGTAGCTATTTTCGATCTATTCCAGTGGAGGCCAACGGTGCTCTAGGAAGCCAATCAGATTTGTATGCACTTGCGATTGCAGACTTTGATACGGCTTTGGGTCAAGCAACCGAAGCAGCAACAATTAACAGTATTCTTTTAGCAAGAGCAAGAGCTAAAAGAGCTGCTGGCGATTGTACTGGAGCAGTTGCAGATGCGCAAACACTGTTAAGCAATGATGGTGCTTTTGTTAGATACGTAATGTTCGATGCAATCAACGGACCTGAGAACATCCTTCAAAATGCCTTGTTTGATAGAGGTACTTTCGATGATCTTCAACCACTACCAACGCTCGATTTTCTCGATCCGAAGTATAACAACATTATTGATCCTACTACTGACTTTAATGTCCCATACTTGAAGGCTGAAGAGGCTCACCTCATTATTGCTGAGGGACACCTAGCGAGTGGTGACGTCGGAAGTGCGAAAACTGTGATGACAAACCTTGTTGCTTTAGTTGATAGTAGAGAAACTGCTACTTTCTCAGACGCAAACGAGCAGAGAAGTCAGGTTGCACCAGGTTCACGACCAGATACAACGAGTGTTGTTGTTTCAGCAGGGCCCAATCGCCCATTCCGTAGCGGTCTCGTACTTGACCGTAACAATGGAGATGATGTAACTATCCCTGTTATCAGTGGTACTTCTGTAAGAGGTACTTACTTAAATGATCTTACTGGTGTTGAGGCGACTTTAGAAGCGCTTTATCTCATGCGTCAAGAGATTTTCATTGCAGAGGGTCGTCGCGTAATTGATCTAGGAATTGCTTTCGTTCCATCTGAGAATGAGTTGCTCCTGAATGATAACGTTAACATGGAAGATGTTCAGCCTATTTTGCCTTCTTTTATAGAGGCAAACCAAGCAAACATGGATGCTTTCACATATGATGCCGCAACTGGTGAAGCGACTGTAACGGTCAACTTCAATGAGCTCATTGTACAGAACAGGACTTCTGAATTTGTAGCACCTTGCTTCTAACTAGTCAATTTTTGACTAACTGATCTTATCCAAGCCGCACGTTGTATTTCGGTACAGCGTGCGGCTTTTTATTTTTAGTAATGAGTATATTTTATGGGTAAAATGAAGTTTCAGTCTCACATCGACTGAGGTTATTCTGGGACATGCTCAGTACCATTTCCCCTAAATCACCTTGATTCTATTTCATGTCATCTCTCGTATCCGTAGCGGTTTCCTCCACCTCTTTGCAGATAAAAGGTGGGGAACTAAAGAAAATCTTGACGCAGCATCCTTGTGTAGATCAACTCAACTATTGCGATTCTTCAAATAAAATTGAGTGGCACACCTTTCTCCCTCAAACAGCAGCTGTTGATGTTCATGAGGTTAAAGAAGACGGGCCAATATTTTTTGAAGACTTAAATGAAAAACTAAAGTTCAACAGCAGTCCTGTCGAGCCGACTAATCAACAGAATCGCTCGTTTCCTCCATTTACGACAGGCTGGGTAGGGCATTTAAACTATGAGGCTGCAGCATGGATAGAGCCTAGCCTAGACTTACAGCCTTCAGGAATGGATTTCCCTATCGGATGTTTTAGAAAGTATGAAGCGAGTATCGCTTGGAATGTTGACACGAACGTGATGTGGCTATTTGGTAGCTCACAAGGTGCAGTGGAAGCCTTTATAGGCGAATTGAACGCTCTACTTCAAGAAGCAGAACTTGCTGATACTTCTATATCTATTCGGAATAGAACAACAGACAGTAGCGAGTCGCAATTTCAAGGGCAGGTAAGCTCCCTTCAACAACGCATACTCGCAGGCGACATCTTTCAAGCCAACCTGACTCGTATGCTGACTGTCGAACTGGGGGATGCAAGCAGGGCAACGGTCGCAGGTTTTGCCGAAAGGTTACTTACCCAGAGTCAAGCGCCTTTTGGTGCGGTGCTTAACTTCCCAAATGCAACGATAATTTCAGCCTCGCCAGAACGATTTTTTAGGATCGAACCGAGTAGTGAGGGTAGAAGAATTTTCGCTGAACCCATAAAAGGAACCCGCCCAAGAGACCCAGATACTGAGGTAGATGTAGCGAATAAAAAAGAACTACTCGAAAGTGAAAAAGACCGTGCGGAAAACATCATGATTGCAGATTTAGTCCGTAATGACTTAAGTCGCGTATGTACTGATGAAAGCATCGTTGCAGATCCAATTTGCGAACTACGTTCATTCAAAAATGTACACCACCTAGTGACGCGCATTAGCGGTATCTTAAGAGGCGATGTCAGTAACCTTGATGCCCTCCTCGCTCAATTTCCATGTGGATCCATAACCGGTGCGCCTAAGTGGGCAGCCATGGATGCAATAGCTGAACTAGAGCAGCGTGGACGAGGAGTTTACTGCGGTACGATTGGCTATTTTGATGATCGTGGACATGCAGATTTTTCAGTTGCCATTCGCACTGCATTGGCGAGTTTTAGCGAAAGCGGAACCACACTTTCCTATGGTACAGGAGGAGGAATAACGATCCTTAGCGATCCAGAAGAAGAATTTCAAGAAACAGAAGACAAAGCTGCCGGATTCTTGAGAGCTTTACAGCTGTGATTCTAGTCCTAGACAACCGTGATAGTTTCGTTCATAACCTCGCTCGCTATGTACGACTCGTAGGAGAGGAAACACTTGTGATCAGAAGTACGGATCTAACTGTTGCTGAAGCCTTAGCTATGAAACCTCGTGGAATTGTACTATCACCTGGCCCAGGTCGACCAGAAGATGCGGGTATCTGTATCGAGCTCATACAAGCCGCGCCAACACTTCCAATACTGGGCGTTTGTTTAGGGCACCAATGCCTGGCGAATGCATATGGAGGGAAAACTATTCGCTCCGGCGAACCGACCCACGGTAGGGCTAGTTCTAGTGTTCATACAGGTGACACTATGTTTGCTGGTATACCCTCACCGTTTGATGTAGGGCGGTATCATTCTTTAATGGTTGAAGTGCCTTCAATTCTTGCTATAACTGCAAAAACAACACAAGGAGAAATAATGGCGATACGCCATAAGGTTAATCCTCATTTTGGTCTGCAATTTCACCCTGAAAGCCTCCTTACACCAGATGGTTTGCAAATGATTGCGACTTTCGTCAAAACTTGCCAAGCACATGCAGGGACTATGTTGGATTAACGGAACCTTTACCCATCTGCCACAAGTTTCGGCACATGATCGTGGTGTTCT
>CALDTK010000165.1 GCA_937924035.1 uncultured Saprospiraceae bacterium
GATACGGATTGGGGGTGGACGGGTTCTCTCAAATACGCCGTACTGCTCTAAACAGCCGCTGTTGCAAGTGGTTCCGTATGTGGATTTATCACCACCGCACTGCATCTTCAAAATCGATATTTTTTCCTTGAGGCACTTGATATGCTCAACCGAATGGAAGTATCGGACTCGACGGTCCCCTTCCTGCACCTCCTGTTTTCCGCCACCGTTTATCAGTTCGAAGAGCGCGCGTTCATGCTGCACCAGCTGCTCTTGACAACTCAGTGGTGACGGGCAGTAACCACACTCTTCCGGTTCAGGTGGGCACTCAGCTTCAAACCGTAACATTCCGAGATGTCGTTTTCGGAAGCAGTCGATTCTTTTCATAATTGAATCTCCTAAAATTGTTGATCTCATCGAAGGAGATAGAAATGAAGAAAGGCGACAGGTTTGGAACCAGAGTAGTAACCAGTGACCCTTGGCGTCAGGGGCACAATAAAGTCGTTTCTGTCTTATGTCATTGCGGAACCGAATCGATAGCAAGAGTCGCTAGACTTATGTCGGGAGAGTCAAAGACCTGTCAAACCTGCTCAGTCGCTACTCACGGAAAGTCACGCAGCAGAACTTATGGGAGCTGGCAATCAATGCTCATTAGGTGCAAGGTAAAAACAGCCTCAAATTACAAAAACTACGGAGGAAGAGGCATATCCGTTTGCAAGCGGTGGGATAAGTTCGAAAACTTTCTTGCCGACATGGGAGAAAGACCAAGCGACGGTCACACAATCGACCGCATCAATAACAATAAGAATTACTCTAAAGCAAACTGCCGATGGGCTGATGGAATCACCCAAGGAAATAACAGACGAAACAACGTAATGATTACCAGAAACGGTAAAACCATGACCGGTAGGCAGTGGGACAGAGAGCTTGGCTTGAGACTGGATACAATCACTCAAGCCTTGGGCAGAGGAAGCAATCTAGACAAGTACTTCAAAGACCGAAAATAGACCGGTCTTCACCTGTCATGATGATGAGATCCTGCCCATCCTGACTGCTCTTAACTAAGTCCTGAATAAGGTCTCGACCATACACCGCAGCCATTAACCCTAGTGGGGTCATCAGTGCGACGTGATTGATATGCTTTGAAGAGTTCGAGGCGCCTTGGAAAGTAACGCTGTCTTGAGCGATATTCACGCAGACATTTTCCTTGTCATAAGAGACAGCAAAAGCCGCTCTGGCTATCACTGCATCTGGAGGAAACATCGCATCAGTGACCATGCGATTGCATGAGGGGGTGTAATCGTTTCCGAGTAGTACCATCTGCCACGACCCCTCGAGCATTCCTGAATTCTCGATCAAGTGGGAGATGAAGAATGTGTTGTTACATGAAGGCATCAACGTCTCCTGTTTAGGCCTGTGCCAATTTGTGAAAAATCATATTTACGATGTCTGGACTTGGGATTGGCAATCACTTGATCACTCACATCCACATCAAAGTCGAGTCCATATCGTGGTGTCTGTGCGATACGGCACAGTGCTAAATTCATTGAGGCAATATCAAACACCTCGTTGCGTCCGTTGGCTACCCACTCAGGAACACCTGAGGGTTTAAGTAGACGAACCTCTGACACCATCTGCTTGTAGAACGATTCGTTGAAAAGCTCATAACCTGGGCCGTAACTGGGAAAGTGCATACGCCCAGGCTGGACGGTCATTTCCGCTAAGTCGTCATCTATCTGATCGTGGTCCAGGACCTTCTTCTCTGTGCCGTGCATAGAGTAGGTCATGCGCTTTTGCACGATCTGTTTGGTAGTGTCCGTGTTGATCATCGTCAGCCAGCACCCGGTTTGTTTACTCGGCGCTCTGGGAAAATCAACCACGTCTTTGTTATGTCCAAGACGACCTTTGAGCGGTATAAACCGACTCGCGTCATTCGTCTTGCAGAACCGCTCTACCGTGCCCGACCAGTGACCACCGTGATCAATGCCGTGCAGGAAGATATCCAGCTTCCTGCCGCTGGGTGTCGTGAACTGTTTTTCGTGCCAGTAGTCTTCCAGACGCTGCCACACTTCGTGTTTGTTCGTGTCTCCCGGGAAGACCTGATAGTCGAGCCACCATGACTCCTCACGGGCGCCATAGCCCACCGTGCCTACCTCGATACGGTCGCCTTGAATATCAGCTGCTGAGAACACTGCCATCACGCCTTCAGGGACAAACCCCTCCGGATAAGGCTCAGTCATGAACAGCTTGTGATCCATCGTCTGGATCGTGTCAGACTCTTCCCATGGCAAGCCTTTACGGTTGTTGACCAAGGTCTTCATCGGTCCCACAGAACCTTCACCATATCGGCGCTTGGCCGGTATGTACTCAGACACGTAGTCAGAGAACGTGAACGCTGGAGAGATCAGAGAGTTGGAATCCATTCCGATGTTCCATCTATCGTCACCGTCAACCCGGTTACGTCCAGAGTAGACCAAGCCACCCTTGATGTAGAACTGACCGTCATCGGTCATCCATTTGCCGCCTACCTGGGCGTTGATCATCTCTCCGTACGAGTGATGCGCCTTGCATTCAACGCAGGCGTAGCGTGCAGTGGCTGCGATCTCTGCGATCTTTCCAGACTTCTTGTGGTCATAGATAATGCCGACTTCATCGCTGTCGTCGAAGTAGTCCATGTACTGCAGCACTCCGCAAGACGGACAAGGCAGATGGAATTTGAAAACAAAATCCATCTCAGCCAGCGCTCTGGAGATGAGGCAATTGGGCAATGACTTCGGAGAGCTGCCATTGATCTGTTTGCCAAACGGCGACTCTGTAATTCTGGTTCGACTCAGTGCTCTTGAGTCACCCTCGCCACCGATGTCCTGTCCGAATGCCGAGCACTCATCCGTGATGACAATGTCAGCAGAGCGCGATCGATAGTTATCAGGTGTTGCGCCACCGAGGAGGTGAAGCATAAATCCACGCAACTGCTTGAGCGACATGGTGTCGTATTTCTTCGAGTTCGAGAGCTTCAGTGACTGCAATATCTTGACGTCTCTGAACATCGGATCTATTTCTGACTTGACGAAGCGGTCCATCGCATCATCAGTCGGCTGATACATAATCACGTTGAGATTAAGTTCAGCAGCACACTGGCAAATCAATGCGCACATCATCTTAGAGGCACCCATCCGTGATGCCTTGCGCCATGACAGTTCCTTGTTCTGGAACGATGCCATGACGTTGAGAATTTCTGCCTGCCATGGGCGGCTTTGCCATGCACCTGTGTACTCGCCTTTCGCCTCCGGAGATATGTAGAAATGCTTCTCGGCAAATGTATTGCCCAGAGAAGGTTTCTTTATCTTTGATCCTTTATTGGCACGACGATAAGCCCCGAATATGGCTTCTCGTTGTATGTCGGAGAGTAGCGGTACATTCTCAGTCACTGTTGGCTTCCCTGCCTTTAATTTTAGGGCTCTGGAAGTAGATGCAAGCCGGTTCCGTTGGGCTCTCTTCGGGCAACTTCATGCAGAAGAAGATTTTATCCTGGTACGGCATCAGCTTCATTTCCCGATGATCAAGAAGATGTCTTGCGATCTCCTCAGAGGGAATTGAACTCAGGTCAATCTGCTCTTTCTTGGCGGCACAACCGAACAGGAATAAGACGAGAAAAAGCACAACGAAGAAAAAAAGCATTCGCCTATCCATAGGCCGGTGCCACGCACATCACTGTTTGTAGCGTCAGGTAGATGACTACAACCGCAAGCGCTACTTTTAATGCTGTTTCGCTCAACATAGGACAGTCTTCCCTTGGTATAAGGCCTTTTTCCATAGCTTCTGCTGCCAGTGCTTCTCTAAACGCAGCTTCTCTATTAGCGTCTTCATAATTATTAAGCATTTGCTTTTTTTTCATATCAACTCCAACTGGATTCCGAACAAGAAATCCCGTTATTAACCACCAGCCTGCACGATGTCGTGGTCGCTGTTTTGTAGTCGAATTCTTTTGAGGGAAGCACGTCCACATGTCCGTCACAGCCATTGTTAGGCGTCAGCGGCCACTGGGTAACGTATTCCACATCGCGCTGCAGCTGGGCTATTTGAGACAGCACTGCGTTGACGTGATTGGTATACGTTGAGTAATAAGTTTCCCCAATGATCAGATCGCGGGTATCTCCGTTCGCGATCATGGCTTGATTTAATTCAAGCAGACCAGTACTGGTGAACGGGGTGTAACCATGCACATCCTGATACTGAGGCAACCCATGCAAGCCCTTAGCGGGATTCTGGTAATCGGAAAACTGAATGTTGTATCGAGACAGTCCAGCACTCATGGCAGAGTAGCCGACACTTGATCCTGTGGTGTCTGCGATGCCAAAAAGGTTGCCGTACTCTCGGTACAGTTCCCATGCATAGCGCACCATCTGTGGCTGGTTGCCAGCTCCCTGGCCTTCATTATGAAGCTCTATCAGATACTCCCCGGGAGCGAAGATACTGGTGATGATCGGTCGCGTCTGTTGGATCACATTGACGTGTGCAGCGAAGCGCTGCGCCTGCCACGAACTCCATGTGTAAGGTCGGTCGTTGTGAATCGGGAAGTACGCGAAGTGCACATCGAAACCCTCTGCCTTGATGTCAGTCAGAAAGTTCTTGAGGTTGTTTAGTTCCAGTGCTGTCAGGCCGTTGGCATGATTATGAATCGTGCCACCTGATGACAGCTCAGTGGTCAGATACAAACCGGTGCGTATCACGCACTGATCGTTATCCTTCATCAGTCGAAGCACATCCTGTGTCGCGAATCGCACCTGAGGATCATCGTAGTTACGGATGATTCCATAGGGCTCGCGGCAGTTGCCACCCGGAGGGAGCGGTGTGCCCGGTATATCTTGGGACAGGCGCCACCAGGCTAAAAAGCTACCACCTGTTCTGTTAATGACGCCCATATTCAAACCCTATATAGTTGTGATGGCTCTCAATCCCGGAAAGAGAAAATGAGAATAAAGAATCATCCCGACTATGAGATAACCAGAGAAGGTTTGGTGATCTCAAACATTTATCCAAACAAGCCCAGAATTCTTGGATTGAGATTCAATCCTAAGGGCTATCCCATTGTCAGACTCAAGTGTCTTGACGGTAAGTTCAAGACTGTAACTGTGCATAGGCTTGTTGCCACTCATTACATTCCGAACGAAGAAAACCATCCACAGATAAATCACAAGGACGGAGTAAAAACTAACAACAACGAGCTGAATCTTGAGTGGGTATCCCCTGTTCAAAATATGAGGCATGCTTCGGATAACAATCTCCTTACCTCTCATAATTCAATGGCCGTTGCTTGCCTTGAAACCGGAATGACTTGGTCATCTATAAATAAAGCTGCAAAGCATTTTAAAATTCCCTGCGGCTCTCTTTGGAAAAAGCTAAAAGGTAAGCGAAAAAATAACACTTCTCTAGTTTTAATTGACCATGGAGTCGGATTCGAACCGACGAACAATTGATTTGCAATCAATGACATTAGACCGCTCTGTCATCCATGGATTATAAATGCCGCTTACCGATGGCATCTATGTAGCCATTGATCGCGTGGTCTTCAAACTTGTACCAAGTGCCATTGGCAAACTCAGAAACATAATCTCTAAACTGATCAACCCACAGCCTCATTTGAGAGGGATCTATGATCACTTGTCCGTCAGGCCTTAAGTAAGCCAGCTCACCGACATGTCGATAACCCATAAAAGCCTTAGGCACGCGGGTGACGGCATCGCCCTGCATGGCATAGCGTATCGTGCGGTGCTTAAGCATCTTGTTGTAGATCTTCGAAGAGCTGATCCCATACACGCGAGGAGAGCCAAACGTTCTGACCTGATTCACTACCGGAAAATGCTCTATCTGATCGGTCTTGGCATAACCTGCTGCCACCGTCGCCAATGCACCACCGAGGGAATGCCCCGTGATGTAGAACTTCTGATGAGGTTTTGAAAGCTTTCCCACTGCATGTGCAATGTCAGGCCAAGCGCTACGGTAAGACACGTCAAAGCCGCGATGCACATCGCCGATGGGGCCTTGGATGAAAGACACTTTTATGTCGGTCAGCCAATCTTGAAATTGTTGAGAGCCTCGAAACACAAGCACAATGGAATCTTCATTGGCGCAGACAAACCCTTCAGTGCTGGTCAATCTGTTTTCAAAGTAAATGGTATTTGGAAAGCCTTGAACCAGTGCTGATGATTCTATTTCGTGCCTATCGTAGACTGCAATCTTTGCCAGCTGTGCCAGCTTATAGTCATTCATTTAACGAGTCCTAGGTTTTAAAGTCGTCCTCGTCCAGTTGAAGCTCACATTGAGTGTTGACCATTTGAATTAAATCTTTGTTGATGTCCTCTAGTGCTGCAATCGGTATCTCTGGATACTTCCTTTTAAGCTTTGGCATCACTGAGAGTGCGGCATTACGCCAGTTCTGATTGTGCGCTGTCACTGCGGTCTCAAGCGCATCGATCGGTGCCCACTGACGTTCCAGGATGGCAGTCTTCACATCCATTTGTCTGATGCGACGTTGATCGAGCTGCGAGATGCGCTCCTTCTTATTTACGTTCTCCGGCGTATCGAAAGTCTTGTCATTAAGATCTTTCAACTGCTTACGCAAGTGAAGTACGTACTGAAGTATCGCCTCCTGTCTCCAGTAAGTGTTATGCGCCTTTGTTGGCCAAACAGTTTTGACGTTGGCTCTTTCCAGTGCCCGCCTTACTCCCTTTTGATCGGCATAACCCAATGCGATACGCATTGCTTCCGTCTTTACCTCTACATCTTCCTTGCCGAACTCAGACTCACGCTTTTTGCCCTCAGGCTTCTTCGGAGGGGTAGCCACCGCTAGTGAACGGTATCCGGGGGCGTGAGGTGATCAACGTTAGTATTGACCAGATGAATCAGTCCGCCGTAAATCTTGTTGGCCGCGATCGCCTGTATGTCTCCCGGAAGAGAGCCACCTTCAGTGATCTCGTAAACGCCGTAATGTGTGCCTGCATAAATAAGGGCATTCGCCACCAGCGCCTGATTCTTGCCACCGTCCAGTTTGTTGAGACGATTGGCTAGGCGGATAAACGAGTTAACGTGCTCCCACCAAAGTTTCTGCTCTTCGTCAGGTTCTGACTGCAGCAGTGCGGTGGCTTTTTCAGGGTTCATATCACTCATATTTTTCTCCCTGTGCTACTTTATTAAATGGGCTGCACTGTACAGCTTGCTCTAGCTCTTCCTGCGAGGGCTCTGAGTATCTAGCGTTACTCATGTAGACTTCGTGTTCCTTCTTTCGTAGCTCTATCTGAGTATCCAGCACATCCATGTACATTAGATGTCTGATCTGTTGAAGCTCATGCTCTTTTTCAAGCAGTTCCATTTGCTTTTCGTGTCGTTCGCGATCGAGTTCTGTGATCATTGAAATCTTCTCCCGTGTGCCCACAGCACTAATGAGTAGCGCTCACCTTCAGTCACTGGTGTGACTCGATGTAGCATGTAGCTTGGAAAGAGAATCACGTCGCCGCGATTCATTTCAGAGTTGATCACTGACTTACCGGTCATGAACTGCAGTTCACCCCCAGTAAATTTACTGCGATCACTGAGTTGAACTACTACCGATATTTTTCGATGAGACTGAATGCTTGCTCCAGTGCCCATATCAAGATGCCAATCGTAGAAGCCCTTCTCTTCAGACTTGTACTGGCCAAATTGGAAACCTTCACGCATGCCGTCAAGGTTAAATCCCCAGAGCTGATTCGCCCCTTCGATCATCTGAGCCACCTTGGCGTATATCCACGCAGTCTCACTATGATTTTCCAACCAGGTGATGTTTTGACGTCGATAATCGGGGTTTACTTGCCCTCCTGCCGTGCCCGGTGAGAGCTGACTTCCCTCTGCTAACTGTGTAACAGCGTAAATGTCTTCATCGCTGAAGGCGCCGTTGTAACGATAAAAGTTAGTCAAATCAGACTGATGCGGGGGGATATCCCCGTGCTGAAGCGGGTGGATCATAAGCAATAGCGTTAGGATGGGGATTGTGTTGCTTTATACTCTGTTGCCGTGTCATAAGCAAGACAAAGCGAGTCAAACTTGAAACAGTATTACCGTTTAAGTTGCCGTGTCATCCGCAGATACGGGCCAAAAAGCATCCCTACATTGGCTAATAACCTACCTTTGCACCGGTTACTGCCGGGGTGGTCCTGGACCCTGATCATCAAAATTGTATGTTACCCAGTACCCAAATGCAGGGTATGCGGCTATATCAGGTGGGGTTTGCTGGGATATTTAGCAGGAAAGATTTGATACCTGGTCAAAATTCGATATAATGATCCTACTTCTTTTCCTGGTTGGGAAAACTTTGCAAATCCCCAAGTGTTTGCAGAAGTGAACAAGGGCTGGTTACCTTTGTAAATGTGAGAGAAAAGGCCTTCCCCCTCGGGAGGCCTTTTTTTTGGCCTGAGGCCGCTGGATTCCCTTTATGATTGGTCTTATGAAGCCAGCGGCCTTTAGTCCTCCTCAGGCCAGTTCGGGGGAGGTGAGTAGTGTTCAGCACTGGCGCCACAGGTATTGCAGGAGAAGTGACTGACGATGATTCGATCATCGCTTAAGTCCTCACTGTCACTCCCCCAAATCATCTCTTCCCCACAATTCCAGCATCTCATTTTGATGTTATCCTTCTTCTGTGAACTACTACAACGAAAACGATCCATGGTGCGTGCATCTGCTAGATGAACTGTCAACCATGGGCATTATACCGGCGGGCTATGTCGATCCGCGACCTATTCAGGAAGTCACCCCAAATGACCTCAAAGGATTTACCCAGTGCCACTTCTTCGCAGGAGGTGGTTTCTGGCCCATTGCCGCCCAAGCAGCAGGTTGGCCAGAAGACAGGCAGCTCTGGACCGGCTCCTGTCCTTGCCAACCTTTTTCAGTCGCAGGCAAACAAGAAGGAAATGATGATCCAAGGCACCTATGGCCGTACTTTTCTCGACTCATCAGCGAAGTCCGTCCAGCCCACATTATGGGAGAGCAAGTTGGTAGCAAGGCTGGCTACACATGGTTCGACGGAGTCTGCGATGATCTTGAGAAAGAAAACTACACCTGCGGGGCGGCAGATATTGCGGCTTGTGCCGTCGACGCGCCTCATAAACGCGCCAGACTCTACTGGCATGGTCACTTGGCCTACCACCATGGACGCGATCCCTCGCAAGGGAAACAGGCCGTCGAGAGCGGCAACAGGGCGCAAGGCGCATTGGTCTACCCCGTTGGTGAGGGATCACAAAGATACGGCTGGAATGGCGACTCAGAGGAAGGATGGCAAGAGTCGTTTAGATCGCCCTTCGATGCAAGCGATAGCGCAGGCCAGAGCTATTGGGGAAGCCAATGGATTGAGTGCTACGACGGTAAAGCAAGGCGCACCAAACCCGATATTCGCTTTCTGGTTAATGGGGTTCTCGGAAGAGTGGACCATTGGCGCACTGCAGGCAATGCAATCGTACCGATCCTCGCAGAACAAGTAATCAGATCCTACATAGAGACTTACATTGAAACTTAACACTCCGGCAGAGCGCCTACGTTGGCTAAGAGAGCAGAACCATTTAAGCACTGCAAAGCTCAGTGCTCAACTCGGGATGTCCCAGGGCAACTATCAAAAGAAAGAACAGAATCACTCAGCAAAAGGCTTGAGCTATGAGCAGATGCAGAAGCTGCACAAGCTCTATAACGTCAGCCTTAATTGGATCATATTAGGCGTTAAACCCATATGGCTAAATAAGGAAAAGTGATGCACAAACTCATTGATCGTAGTAGCTCCAGTTGAGTGGCAGTTCAGACAGCTTCTCTGAGAACAACCGGTAGCACTTTTGATTTCTCATGGACTCTATCCACAACAGTGCTGCCAATTGTTTGGCGTTCTCATGATCATTGGCGACAAAGACACCTACGTTTATCAGATGTTGAGACTCTTTGCCGTCATCAAGCACCACTAGATACTTTTCCATAATCAACCCAACCAATAGAAAAAAGGAAACATAACATGGCTTACTGGCAAGGCGAAATAGTACACAAGAAACCAGAGGAGAAAGAAACAGAGGAGAAAGAAACAGAGAGGCTAAAAGATAAGAAAGATGCGGTTTCAGAATTTAATCAGATTTTGAGAAACCTTCTGAATAAAAATGGTGTAGCTGAATCATTGTGCTCCTCAGACTCTCGTATTCAGGAGGCTGCTGGAAATAATTGGCACACCCTAGATGACAGCGGAAGGTTGATACTTTCTAGTTCTGACTTGAGAAGAGCGCCTGCAGGAACACGCTGCGTTGTACCTGGAATGAAGTGTACTTATCAAGGAGTTCAGATTTGCATTGACAATGTTAATAAGGAATTCAAGGGGCCTGATGAGCCAATAGTTTTCCATTCAACTATAAATTCTCAAATAGTTGGAATAGATTTCGGTATTTCAAATGCAGGAAACTCGCCAGACATTACCTAAACATTACAATAAACTGAAGGAGCCAGGCATGCGACTTTATCAATGCGACAACAGGCTTACCAACTGCGAGTGGTGCAAGAGTAAGCGGTGGTATCACAGGGCTGATGACAACACTTATGACTACATTGTAGAGTGCGAAGGATGCAGACATGTAGGTAGGGCCTCATCCTTGCCCAAGGCATCCAGGAGACAGTCTAAGGCGGGTCAGCTGGACAGACTGAACAAGGAGGAAGATATTTCCTCTCCCATGGCTGTCTTAAGCGCTTTGGCAATACGTACGACAAAGGAAAATCTTAAGTAACATGTCAAGAACGCATTTGAAAACCAGATGGACTCCCACTAAAGGTTATATCTGGAACCGCTTAACCGATGACTGGAAAACCTATGGTGAGATGTTTAATCAAAACGAATGCCCCACCACTAGGACGAGCATGCATCGACAGATTGAAACCATGGAAAACCACGGTCTGATTGAGGTCCTGAGGGATGAGTTTGGCTCTTGGAGTTTGTACCGATTACCGCAGCCGAGGAAGTGAACATGACATTTGAAGATGATTTTTTAAAGCTTGATGACATCGGCTTTATCCTTTGCAGTAAGTTAAATCTTGAATGGCCACCTCCTGAGACTGTAGAGTTTGCAGGGATTAGCTTTGAAAGGATTAGGTACTCTCAAATAACTGATGAGCAAAGAGCGGAGATGACTCACGTTGCCAGAGGAGCTGAATATCAAAAGCGCCTCTTGGAGTTTGTACCGATTACCGCAGCCGAGGCATTGGGAGCCTGAATAATGGAGTCAGCAGACGAATGAACATCTTTCTACAGGTCTGGCTTCTTTTCATGGGGGTGTCAGTTGCCTTTCTGCTGACATTCATAGTGTTTTGGAGTCTGAAGATGGCATTCGACATAATACTCGACTACTTTAAGTGAACTGTCTGTACTGCGGAACCGATCCAGGCGATAGCGCCAACTGCATCAACTGCGGGGCGGGTCGGCAGCATGCTAGAAAATCAGAAAGGTTTCTTGAGCACGTCCCTGGAGTAATGATCGATCCCCCGATCACCCGTCGAGACAGATTGGAGATGAACTATTATCGGGATCTGGCCAGACAGAACCAGAAGAAGTTTGCCCCTAATTTATGGCTCTCCCAACTGATCAGGAAGTGGGGCGAATCCATCACTTACCCCGAACGCCCCCGCAAAGGGACTATGTGGATCACTTTAATCTGCGATCGGAAGGTAGACGGAGAAACAATCAAAGCCTCATTCAGCTCTCCGGTTAATGTGATGATGGATGAGCGAATAGCGAGGAATTTCCTCAATAACGGGTGGGCATTGCTTCCGGAATCCTATGAACTCTATCAAGGCTATTCAGGGAATCCGCTTAACGGGTGGGCA
>CALDTK010000166.1 GCA_937924035.1 uncultured Saprospiraceae bacterium
CTGATGTGTTGAAATGGACTCCCCCTGCTCTTTTTAATTCGGCATCTATGTGCCAAGGTAGAAGTTCTGAAATTACCACCTGAAAAAACAGAAGGAGTCCGGCATGAATTCTACAATCCTATCCGTTGATTTAGCAAAAGATGTTTTCGAAGTCGCTCAGACTGACCAGCGCGGCAAAGTAATAAAACGACATCGGTTACCCAGAAATAAATTCAGTGAGCTGCTGTGCTTGTCAGAGCCTGGAATCGTTCTGATCGAAGCCTGTGGTAGTGCCCACTATTGGGGTCGGGTTGCGCAGTCGCATGGCCATAAAGTACGTATGCTTCCAGCACAATATGTAGCTCCTTATCGCCGACGAGGCAAGAGCGATAGAATCGATACCGACGCACTACTAGAAGCTCATCGTTGCGACGGTATTACCGAGGTACCTGTTCGAACTGTTGATCAACAACAGATTCAACAACTGCACCGTATTCGTGAACAATGGAAGAAAACTCGTGTTCAGAGAATCAACGGATTAAGAGGTTGCCTCAGAGAGTTGGGGTTTGCCATTCCCCTTGGCGTAAGCTCTGTGCACAAACACGCAATTGCAATTCTCGAAGACGATGGTATTCCACCCGCTCTCAAATCTGCATTCGCTGGATTGCTCGATGAAATCAATCGACTTGAAGAGTCTATGAAACAATGTGAACGTGACCTGAAGTTGTTAACTAAAAACAACGATGCTGTACAGCGTTTACAGGAAGTACCTGGCATTGGCCTGATGACCAGCACGGCAATGGTGGCCAGCATCGGAACACCACATCGCTTTTCCAACGGCCGAAAATTAGCTAGTTGGTTGGGGCTAACACCCCGAGAGCACAGCTCTGGAAATTCACGCTCTTTGGGTCGCATCACCAAACAAGGCGATGGGTATATCAGATGCCTGTTGACACACGGTGCTCGCTCCGTACTTGTCAGAGCAAAAATAAATCAGAAAGCTGGCATACCTTTAAACAAGCTCCAACAATGGGGCTTAACACTCTCCGAGCGCGTTGGTCACAACAAAGCCACCTGTGCTATGGCAAATAAATTGGCAAGGATAGCTTGGGCAGTATGGTGCAAAGATGAACCCTTTAAGATCGAGACAGCAATAGCTGTTTAATTAACCCCACCTCTCGTTTGCGAGGAAACAATATTAATTCATGATGCTATAGGTCGGACCTGTACTGAGTAAAGCCGATAACATTTGTGACCTAATAGGTCGGTGTATGCGTTTGGCTCTCGGTGCGCGGATATTCAAGATGGCCCTAGATTGGCTCGCCCAATGACAAGAGGCCGAATACACGAATGCAAACGTTTTCCGAACTAATCATGAAGATTGTAATGTTTCCTACTTGCAGGGAGAGTCCATACACAAATGTTAGATGTCTGGGCATCGAATCTTCAGCACTAGCAACAATCTGCAATAAATTCGGATCTAATGTAAATTGTGACGCTTACAGCTATATCCCGGCGGGATGACCTTTAAATATGCGACCTCTCAACGACTGCCTATTGAAACTCTCTAAACGAGCAGAGAAATATACAACAGAGCAACTAGCATCTTCATTTGTAGATGTAGGACCTCTATCATCATTATTGAAAAATTCAGATAATCAAATCATATACGGGCGCAGGGGAACTGGGAAAACACATGTGCTTTCATACTTGTATAGCCACCTAAAAAGTCAGGACGTACCAGTTTTGAAAATTGACATGCGCACGATGGGTTCAACCGGCGGGATATATTCTGACCCTGATATATCGTTATCAGAAAGAGCTACAAGATTACTTTCTGACACATTGTTAGCAATACACGATGAGCTGCTTGACATTGTTATCAATGACAAAAATGATATATACGACTTATCCATACTCGCTCCTCGACTAGATAAACTAGCCGACGATATTACTGATGTCCAGGTGGCTGGAAAAATAACAACTATAGACAAAGAGAATTCCACTGCTGCGGTAACACAAAACAGCACATTTTCTACAGCGCTTGATATATCTAACATATCAATAACAGCTGGACAAGATTTACAGACTCGAAGAGAAGACGATCTGCATTCTAGTAGAGAGATCGTAGGCGAAGAGAAACTACGAATTCATTTCGGAACAGTGGCAAAGGACCTAAAAAGCATAGTTGCAGCTTTACCTGCAAAATCCCTCTGGGTGCTTATAGACGAGTGGAGTGAAATTCCACTCGAACTACAACCGTTCCTTGCCGACCTACTTCGTAGGACTTTATATCCAACTAGCGAAATCACTGTGAAAATTGCAGCAATAGAGCAACGTTGCAATTTCCAAATCTCACTAGACTCAGCGCAATCTTACATCGGGATTGAAATAGGAGCAGATGCCGCAGCAAGTTTAAACCTAGATGAATTCATGGTGTTCGACAACAACAATGAACAAGCAAAGGAATTTTTTCTAAGTTTACTGTACGAACACGTGAAATCAGTAGCAGGATCAAATGTTGTGCTAACTAGCAAATCAAAATTCCGTTCTGATCTCTTCACACAAACAGGAGCTTTTGAAGAATTTGTCAGAGCGTCTGAAGGTGTTCCACGCGATGCCATAAATATTATCGGCATCTCAGCTCAGAAAGCTAATGAAAAGCAAATATCTATTCCAAATGTTCGAGACTCCGCCAGAACTTGGTATCACAGGTCCAAGACCCAAGCATTATCAGCTGATGATCGAGCATCAAGCTTACTTCATTGGATAATAAATGTTGTAATTGGCGAAAGACGATCTAAGGCATTTCTAGTGCATAGCAATTTGAGCGATCCCTTAATCAACAAGCTCTATGATTCTCGAATCCTACATTTAATTAAGGAAGGTGTCTCGGCCCAAAAACAGCCTGGTCAGAGATTCAACGTGTTCTCACTCGACTACGGATGTTACGTTGATCTTCTTTCTACAAATAGAGCTCCAAAAGGTTTAATGAGCGATGAAGAAGACTCGGGAGAATATGAATACATGGATGTTCCTAAAACAGATTTTAGATCAATTAGAACCTCGATACTAAACATGGAGGAATTCTACTGTGATAAGTCATTTAACTTCTAAACAGTTGATTACTCACTAGCACTCATTATTTAGTCACGGCCTAATGCAACGCCATCTAACTAATCCATGCAGCTGACAGTGGACAAGTAATCTGAACGTAGGCTCCGCCTACAACCCGCTCACTTGTCCACTGCGGCTGATGGAAAATGTTAGTCGTCAGATCGAACAACCAGTTATGCTTAAAATAAGTATTTTGATCTAAACAAGAGTTTATGAAAACTGACAGAATTTTCAAAGAACAACTTTTCAGTCGGCTAGCACAACTGTATCCGCAAAACTCACTAGATACCGAAAAGGTAGAATTCGACTCACTGACACAACTGTACAATTCAGCGGCTATAGAATTAACTACCGTTCTTGGAGTAAAAGAAAAACGGGAATGGTCGGCCTACGGATGCGGTTTCGCATCCTTTGTAGAATCATGGTTCTTCTACGAAGAACCAGAATATGAATTTAAGTTTGACGGTATGCAAGGCAAAGGATACAACGGTGTTTGTATTATTTTCAGCCTTCTTGAGCCTATGTTTGCAGCTGGTGAAACACACAGAACGTGGGACGATCACGGAGGCAGCGGAATGTTGCCTAGCATTGGAATGATCGATGAATACAGCTCTTCATCAGTTAAATCTTTAAGTACACGGATATGTAGTCAGTTAAAAGCATCCGGCATTCCTCAAGCCAGCAAACGAACACTTAAAGAACCCATCTCCCCGAGCATTGTCATCGAGTCTAATATGAACGACGGCAGTCTGAAACTATTCGACGCGTTCTATCACTGGATGGACTAACTTTTCTATTAACTGGATAAACTACACAATTCACATACAAACACATCTGAGTAGACGCCTAATCGGGTAGCCGGAGG
>CALDTK010000167.1 GCA_937924035.1 uncultured Saprospiraceae bacterium
TGGACTGTCTATCTATAATATTAAAACCAAAATCGATTATCGCGTTGGCAATGAAGATCCTAAGAATATTATATGGACCATGGGACTACACCAATGCATACCAGATGACCACAAGAGCGAAGTTCGCTTCGTTTCATTCAACAAGAAAAACCAAACTCGCGTATTCAAGATTGACGTACTCACGTTTGAAATTACTGAAATAGATTAACCCCTACCCCGCCTGTATCGCCGTAATCAAAACCGTATTGATAATATCATCAACGGTACAGCCACGGCTTAAGTCATTCACGGGTTTATTGAGTCCTTGCAGCATCGGACCGACAGCAATCGCCCCCGTTTCACGTTGAACAGCCTTGTACGTATTATTCCCTGTATTCAAATCAGGGAATATGAGTACACTCGCTTGACCAGCGACGGGACTGCCAGGAAGCTTCTTTGCTCCCACAGCCATGTCTACCGCAGCATCATACTGGATTGGACCATCAATAGGCACATTCGGACGTAGAGTTTTGGCGAAAGCTGTAGCCTCACGAACCTTCTCTACATCACTACCCTTCCCACTACTACCACTAGAATAACTCAGCAACGCAACCCTAGGATCAATTCCAAACATCGCGGCGGTATCTGCACTCGTCACTGCAATCTGAGCCAACTCAGGTGCTGTTGGATCTGGGTTTATCGCGCAATCACCATATACGACTACTCGATCAGGAAGGCACATAAAAAAGACTGAGCTGACCAGTTCAACACCTGGCTTGGTCTTCACAAATTGCAAGGCTGGCCGGATCGTATGCTGCGTAGTATGTGCTGCCCCACTCACCATTCCATCGGCCTCGCCAAGCTGCACCATCATCGTTCCGAAATAACTTACGTCTGTCATCAAATCTTGAGCGACAACTTCAGTCATTCCTTTTTTATGCTTGCGATACTCAAATAATTGCTTCGCATATCGATTATGATTGGGAGAGGTTTGAGGATTGATAATTCCTTTTAATTGATAAATATCAAGAGGAATATTCTGGTCCTTAATTACTCGTTCAATCTCACGTTGATCACCAAGTAAGGTAAGCTCAACATGCTTGTCACGAAGTAACTCAGCAGAGGCACGCAGAATACGGGGATCATTCCCTTCTGGCAAAACAATATGACGTCGCTTTTCCAACGCACGTTCGCGCAAGGCATAGAGAAACATCTGCGGACTAATACCTCTCGCCTTAAAAGTAGAAATGTTCTTTTCGAGCAAACTCGTATCAATCTGCTCATGAAAGACACGTAGTGCACTCGCAATCTTACTTGGATTTCTAGTTGAAAGACGAGACCTGACGTTGTTAAGCGCTACGGCAGTTTCGTAGCTATTGGTCTCGACCTTCATCACCGGGACCTTCCCTTCTAGACCAGAAATCAGTTTAGTAATATTTTCTTGAAGTGGCTTTGGCCCAGTAACAACGATACATGAGATTGAAGGAAAACTCGATGCACGGCTAGCCATGAGGCTACCAACGATGATGTCGCCCCTGTCGGCTGGCGTTACAATTGCACAGTCCTCCGTAACATAGTCAAGCAAGCCTGGCAATTGCATAGCCGCAATGGAAAAACGCCGCACTGGTCGCTCTAGCGCATCCTCGGCAGCAAATAGTATTTGGGCTTGAAGTCCATCACAAATCTCACGCACACTTGGACTCGCAAGCGTCTCATCATAAGGAATTACGGCCATGGCTTTGTGCTTGCCAGTACCTCCTAACCGTTTTTTAAGAGCAGCTAAATATTCATTCTCCTTTCCTTGTGGAACGAGGTTGAGAATCGCTCCGATAACCTCTGTCTCTTCTTGATTGAAGTTGTCCATCGCCACCCGTAACTGACGGGTCGCCTCTTCAGCACTGCGCTGATGTCCACTACCGACCAAGAGTACCGGACAGCCTAGGTTTCTAGCAATAGAAGCATTGATGTCAAATTCGAAAGAAGCACTTTCACCTGCGAAGTCAGTTCCTTCAACAAGAACGAAGTCGCATCTATCAGCGAGCGCCTTGAACTTGCGAATGATCCCGTCTAAGAGTTGATCATGATTTCCTGCACCAAGCAAGTCGTTAGCTTCTGCCGCTTCAAACGCATAGGATTCTGCACGACTTTGCTGCAAATTGAAGTGCTCCAAGATCAACGAGAGGTGAGCATCTTCTTGGTTGTGAATGATTGGACGGAAGTAGCCGATCTTAGGCGACTTTCGTAACAGTAGGTCGGTCAAGCCTAAGGAAACGAGTGATTTACCTGCTAAGGGCTCGATAGTAGAAATGTATACGGTAGAGGTCATAGATTACTGTTACAGTAAGCGTATCAAAAGTGTTGACGTAAAAATACACTTACTTCTACTAGGCGCAGACGCACTGATTCTAGCCGCTTGTTCTTCTAGCCGCTATAAATAGAGTAAGATTCAGCATACTTACCAAAGAGGTAAGGTGAATACGTTAAGCGGACTCTTTGTTTAGGCGAGTAGCACAGTGTCTAATAATCGCTCCAGAAATAAGGTGTAAACAACACCAAAATTGTAAACAACTCCAAGCGACCGAGCAGCATCAAAAAGCTTAAGACCCACTTGCCCGAGTCAGGTACAGCTGCGAAATTATTCATCGGACCTACTGTCCCAATTCCAGGGCCGACATTACCTAAGCTCGTAGCCACAGCGCCGATGGCACTCATAAAATCCATGCCTAGGATTACCATCACAATGCTGCCCAAAACAAAACTCATCAAAAAGATGAGCAAGAAGACGAGAATGTGTGTCATAATACGCGTAGGCACTGTCGAACGATTCAGCTTTAGGGGCACAATCGCCCTCGGATAAAGCAAGCGTTTGAACTCCAAATAAGTGTTTTTAAAGAATACGGTGTGACGAATAATTTTAATTCCTCCACTCGTAGATCCCGCGCAAGCTCCTACAAACATCAACACAAAAAAGAGAACCATGAGGCTTTCTGTCCAAGCAGTATAGTCTGCCGAGACGAACCCAGTGGTCGTGATCAGACTAACAATCTGAAACAAGCTGTCGCGAAAACTTTCCTCGAATCCCGTCCCTGAAACACTCCAAACAACAGAGGTAACGCCTACTGTAAGAATGAACATGCCTAGGAGATAATTCCGGAATTCTTCATTTGCAAATACTTTCTTGAATCGTCCTTTTCCAAGAAAGTATAGCATCGTATAATTCGTACCTGCAATGGCCATAAACAGGATCATGGTATACTGAATGATAGGGGTATTTGCATAGTGAACTGCACTAGCATTCTTCGTAGAGAAGCCTCCTGTTGCAAGTGTCGTTAACCCATGGTTGATCGCATCGAAGAAATTCATCCCCTCCACCCAATAGGCAAGCGTAGCGAGGCCTGTGAGCCCAACATAAATGAACCAAAGCCGCTTAGCCGTTTCACGAATACGTGGATGAATTTTATCACTCGTTGGTCCAGGAGCTTCAGCAACAAAAAGCTCAATCCCTCCAATGCCTAAAAGCGGAAAGAGCGCAACCGTCAAAACGATAATACCCATTCCTCCGATCCACTGGGTCATGCTCCGCCAAAACAAAATGCCTTTCGGAACGGCTTCGATGTCGTTGATAATGCTGGCACCAGTAGTGGTCATACCACTCATGGTTTCAAAGAACGCCTCAGTAACCGTTGGTATCACTCCACTAACGAGATATGGCAACATACCGAAGCACACCATAAAAAGCCAACCCAGTACAACGACTAGATACCCCTCGCGTTTATCAATCTTATTGTCGTCGTTTCTACGCCAGTACCAGAGTCCAGCACCAATAGCCATCGTTACTAACCCGCTTGAAAAAAGAGGTAACGCATCACCTTCACCATAATACCAAGCAAACGGGATAGCCGTAAGCATCAGGAAACCAACTACCAGCAATTGCACGCCGAGTACGTTGGATATCGCTCCGTAGTGAAAATTCAACGGAAGACTTTTTCAAGTTTCTGAATGGCGTCTGGTAGCGCAAACACAATCACCTTATCACCAACTTCCATTTTGAAGTTACCGTCTGGTACAAAGGTCTCTTCACCACGAATGACGCCACCGATAATTGCAGTCTCTGGCAAGTGCAAATCCCGCAATGGGTGTCTTACCACATGATTTTCGCGCTCGATCACATATTCGATCACTTCAGCGTCTACACCATGCAAACTCGTTATCGCCTCAATGTGTCCTTTTCTGACATACCGCAATACGTTGTTTGCCGCAATCAACTTCATGTTGATGAGGGTATCTACACCAATGTTTTGACTGATGTGTTCGTACTCCCGGTTATCAACCTGCGCAACGGTGCGATACACCCCGTTGTTTTTTGCCGAAAGGCTAGCGATAATATTAGACTCAGCATTGGGCGTAAGCGCCAAAAAAGCATCTGCACGCCGCAATCCTACCTCATCTAATAAATAAGGATTTGTAGGGTCTCCATGAATGATAATGGAGCTCTCAAGTACATCAGCCAGCTTTTTACACTGAGCCTTATTACCTTCAATTAAGGTCACTTTGTAGTCTTTCTCGAGCAACTGCGCCGTCTCATAAGCTAGACGCGTGCCGCCTGCAATCATGACACGACTGATGTCTCTCGCATCTTGTCCAACAAGTTCAGACAACACTGGAAGCCGTTCTCGCTGTGTTATAAAATAGACGTGATCTCCAGGCAGAAGTACAGTCGACCCCTTTGGAATGATCGTCGTCTTACCACGCAAAATTGCCATCGGACGCAATTCTTCGGCAGCGGATCCTACCTCTGACCAGTTTGCCAATCGAACATTGGCAAGTCTAGATGCTGCATCAATTGTTGATCCAACGAGAGTAAACTTCCCTTCTTCAAACTCAAAGACATCGGTAAATGT
The DNA here is from genome assembly GCA_937924035.1 of uncultured Saprospiraceae bacterium. Lineage (GTDB taxonomy): Bacteria > Bacteroidota > Bacteroidia > Chitinophagales > Saprospiraceae > CALDTK01. Next base: position 4,881 of record CALDTK010000167.1, read on the forward strand.
GGCTTGTCGCACTAAGCGCTCAATTTCTCGGGCGGCTAGTATGCTTGGCGAAATGAGGGTATCGATCCCCAAATCATGGAAAATATCGCGTTGCCCCATTGAGAGGTAATCCGAAGAACTTACCCGAGCGATCGTCTGATTTGCACCGAGGCGCTTTGCGAGCGTGGCAGTCATCAAATTGGTCGTCTCCGAGGTTGTCATCGCTAGCACCAGCTGAGCGCGCTCTACCTGGGCTTCTCGCAGCGTACTTATACTCGCTGAATTCCCCTGAATGGTGAGGACATCCAAACGAGCACCTACCAAGTCGAGCACCTCTTTATTGGTGTCAATCAAAGTGATATCTTGATTTTCAGAAACAAGGTGTTCTGCGAGGTGAAACCCTACATCTCCCGCTCCGGCAATGATGATCTTCATACGCGACCTTAAAGTCTCTCGAATTCTTTTCGGAAGAACTCCAGTTGTGCTCTTCGCTAATTTTACGAGTTGCGGCTGCAAATGTGCATCTTATTCCACATTTAGCACGAGGATTTCAATAATCTTCGAATTATACGAAGTTATATTTCCCGCTTTCGCTAAAACATGGAATGCGCTTATGTTGTTTTAGCGACAGCTGATAGACCCATGTCCTCTATGAAAATACTCGTTGTTTGCCTTGGCAATATTTGCCGCTCTCCACTCGCTCACGGCATCTTTGACCACGAAATTCGAACAAGAAAGCTTGACTGGGAAATCGATTCAGCAGGCACTGGCGATTATCACACAGGAAAAACTCCCGATCCTCGATCTATCGCTGAAGCCAAGAAAAATGGGCTTGATATCTCTAAGCAAGCAGCTCGTCAACTAACACCTGAGGACTTCAAAACATTCGATCACATCTTGGTAATGGACGCGATGAACTATCAAAACTCGCGAGCTCTTGCTCCTTCAGATGCACTGAGAGACAAGGTCGAACTGATTATGAACTTCGCAGAACCAGGAAGAAATGGACAAGTTCCTGACCCGTATTGGGACGACGACGGGTTCGCCAACGTATACAAGATGCTTGTCAAGGCAGTTGACGGATTTATCAATACGGTTACCGAAAACGCTTAGCGAATCAATTTGACGCTACCGTTCTTGTTCAGGTTTTCGCCATTACACCCATAGGCTACACGCCAAATGTACATGCCTGGCATTGCTGGACCTCCCTCATAGTTCCCGTCCCACTTCCCATTTGGGTCGTCGGTTTCAAAAACAAGGTTCCCCCAGCGATCAAAGACTTGAAACACTTCAAACTCTTGAAGCGTGACAGCGTTGCTGATTCCAAGTGCTTCGTTACTTTCTGGCCCTAGTCCGTTGGGTGTAAATGCACTAGGCACAAGCAATTGCGTACAGTCAAACGAAGCGGGATCAAAAACCTGCAGCAAGACAGAATCTATCGACCTACAGCCACTGTTT
>CALDTK010000168.1 GCA_937924035.1 uncultured Saprospiraceae bacterium
GCAGCACAAGAAAATCGAGTCGTTATCGAAAGGCGGTGAGGTTGCATTGGATGATATAGCTGGTAGCGAATGGATTGGTTTGGATAAGGTTCTTCAGAACGCACAACAAATATGAAAATAATCTACTTCCGCTGTGTGCCCTTTATAGTCCTTCAGTCCTGTTAATTCAGGTAGATAATCTTCTGAATTAGAGATTACTCTATCAGGCAAACACCTTCGCCCAATTTTTAGAAGGTATGTCACCATTTTCATAGAAGGGTTCTCCGTTTACTGGCCACACCCGCCTGAAGGTTTGCTCAAACAGACCAACGGTGGGTTGACCGCAGTGGTAACGCCGCCGATGCCATATGCTTAGCGGTCATTTTTACAAGGTGAATTACAATAAGGTCGACTCAGTAGTACTGAGTGACATCGTGGCCGATACCGGTTGGGGTCAAGTCAAGCAACATCTACTGACGGGAAGCCACCTGGAAGGGGTGTGACTTGCTTCAAATAGGTGAATTTGCCCATTTTGAGGACAAACAGCGGGAAGGAGTCGCGAAACGATGCCTCGCGTCCTAACAGTCAATCTGCGCCTAGTTGGTATTGGGTAAGTGCATCAATCTGGATATTTGCATCGACAACAATGAGCCACAAGCGATCTATCTCATACTTACTCAGCTAACGGGGTTTCCATGCGCGGGTGGTAAATAGAAGGATGCGGAATATGAGCCCGCCTCCGATCGATGGCGCAAGTCATTTGTTACTGCACCAAAAGGGGTCCTTTTTGGTGCAGGATTGGGGACGATAGAGGATCAAATTTCCGGAAACACAAGGGGCGCTTCGAGCGCCCCCTTCCAGAACTACGGAACAAGTCTTGTGATTGCCCTTCCAAGGCCGCTATTGGTGCGATACATCATCCACAATCGCAATATTACCTTTCCACTCAATCTTCGACACTGCACCAATACCAGAGTAACCACTGCCTGACTGGCACTCACCATATACAGTTGCAGTTTTGGCGACCTCGATCTGACCATAGGATGTGTTGATCAGACTCTTACCACCCCACTCGATCCAATTACGTGCAACTTTGCATCGTTCTGATTTCGTGATCGCAACACTAGAAGATGGGATAACGTACACTTTACCAGCTGGTGCCGTATAGGTACGATTAGCCCAGGCCGTGCAGCCTTTGTCATTCACTTTGCGGCACTCTGCAGAAGCCTCTACCAGAATGTTCTGGAGTCCTGATGCACTTGCTTTACCAGGAAGGCTAACTGACGCCAGCAAGGCTACAGCTGTTACAGCCCCGAGAGTGATACTCTTGAGTGCCGAGCGTGCAGTACGGGCGTTTTTGTTGTGGGCCCTGAGATTTGCTTTCATGTTTTTTCTCCATAAAGGACAAGATCAGAAGGAGCTGACGCTTGCAGTGCAATAACCCTGCTCCTCCACCATTGCGGCGGGCTTAGTTTTTACTCGCCACGATCGTCATCTTGGCTAAACGAAATTTAGCTGGAAAGCCAATAACAGACGCCATCAATGGCTGCTTATATCAGCAAGGGATGTCAAAGAGCTATGGTGCCAGTACTGGCATGCGATTGAATATGACAATGGTATAATTCCCATGCACAATGGCGAGAGGGTGATCAATGAAACTGAAACCTGTTAACGATATATCAATTAGCGAGGGTCAGAAGCTCTGGGCAAGAGCCGTTGTTTCGAATCCCAGTTGCAACTCGGATAGCACTACCGGTGAAAACGGTTTGCTACTCTCTCGACAAAGCACTCAACTGTATAGGGTAAAAAAAGACACCGTAGTACGCGACGAGCAAAAGCAGCGAGTGAACAAGAAAATTCTGAAGAACTCGGTTCGACCAAGCCTTACTACGCCATTTGGGCGATTGCTATTTCCGAGTATTGCCGCCCAGGTGGTGGAAGACATGTATGAGAACGATAGCGAAAAAAAGCTAGCTGAGGTACGCGAAGATCTATTCGAATTACATGGCGTAGTGCCTCAACTCGTACCAATTCTCAAGTATCTTGAGGGTATTGCGATCGTCATTTCAAAAACTATGGAGTCTGAGTATCGGCGACTTGAGGTTGCGGAGAAAATCATGAAGTCTGCGGTTACAGACAGCACTAAAATCGACCACTACTGGAAAGCTCGTATCGAATCAAGTGTCATCACAATTCGCTACATAATGGCGAAGAAGTACGAGAAGGAAGAAGGCGTGTCGCCTACACGAGCTGCCGAGTTTTTGCGAAAGCACCAAGGTGTTTTAAGCTCTCGAAGCGTTCTCACAGACTGGATCAACCACGCAGAGTACGCCTCAGTCGCTGAGGACCGTGAAGAACTCGAATTCGCGATGAACGGGATAAATGAGGCGGTTGATAGCCGGACTAAGGACGACCAGCAGCGGAATTACGTTCAGTCGGCTGTTGATGTAATTCTTTCATGTCGTGACGGCGCATCTTTCAGAGATGCTTGCTTAGTTACAATTAATTCAACAGGAGAAGCTGCATGAGTATGAAAAAATCTATTTTCAGCTCGGTCATCACTATCGTGCTTATAACATTGTTGGCTGCCTCCAAGTTAACTGACTCCAAGTTGACTGCCAACAACCAAATACAGAACCCTACGGACCGTGTTAGCGGCGAGGTAGTCGCTCTCGATCCTGAGCTAGTCATTGGGGTTCGGAGGGCTTAATCGGGAATTCAGCAACTCACACCGTCTGATACAGAAAGCAGTGAAGTCGCTCTCCTGTATTGAATCGTATTTCTCTACTTTCGATCTACCGATCTGATAATTTACAACTGCATGTCCCACAATACACTTGTGGGACATATTTCTAACAGTAATTGCGGAAAATACGTGGTAGCTGTTGCGGATCATTGCCTTAACCCGCTAATGATGAATTTCAGAGGCACTGATTGGACAGCTTGCCTGCCTTCTCTAGGAATTAAATTTCTATTTGGGTGATAGGAATAGACTTCCTATTAACGACATTCAGATGCTCAAGATTATTAACAATTACGCGAGGTGTGTCTGAATTGAAGAATGATTTTGATATTGGAACTGCTAGTGATAGATATTTGTTTTCCTCTTTTATCATGAGTCCGCGCTTTACAAAACGATCCAGAGAATAGGCTTCCGCTGTGTGCCACCTTGCTGTCTATGGACAGGCTTGTAAGGTAAATGCCTACAAGAGCAAATATCAGGTACTCCCTATACTCTATCTGACCGGAAGCAACCGCCAAAAGCAGCCGTACGGCAGTCTTGACTTGATCTGTAGAAGTTGTACT
>CALDTK010000169.1 GCA_937924035.1 uncultured Saprospiraceae bacterium
TTTTTAAGCATAAACAGCACAGTCATCGCAGCAAAATCACAATAACCAGCCGAATTACCACCCTACTCTTCTCTTAAAACTCATTTATACCGCACAACAACTAATTACAACCGGTCTAAGCTCCTTTTTTCAGTGCCTGTCTTTGTTAGTTCTTTCCGCTTGCCATCCTTATTCCCTTTCGGGAGATAACACCCTGCCTGTCTGCTCAACATATCTACTTATTTAGCCGCCGTATCGGGTTGAAATCACGATAAACGCCAAGTTATTAGTCACTCTTGACTCAGGGACACTTTTTTCATGCTCAATACCAAGCGAAATACAAGCTAACTTCCCTTTTTACCTTGCCTGTCCATGTTAATGTTTCTAATGGTTTATTGTTCCAAGTCAGATGCATTAAATCTACACGCTTAATACCTGATAAACAATTTTAGCGATTTGATTAGCCAAAAGTGGCGGTACTGCGTTTCCAACCTGCACATACTGCTGCGTACGATTTCCTTCGAAAAAATAGTTATCAGGGAAAGTTTGCAATCTTGCAGCCTCCCTTACAGTGAGACTTCTACACTGTGCTGGATCCGGATGAATGAAGTAGTGACCATCCTTTGATATATGACTTGTAATTGTGCTGGACGGCTTACCGGCCAACTGCACTTTGAATCTATCAACAAATTTTCCAGACCCCCAATTCGCGTGATTTGGTGCCAGCGCTTTAGGAAACTCACTTGCTCGAGGAGAGCCCCCTTTCTGCCTCGCATACTCAGCACAAAATAGATATCGCGTGAGGTCATCCACTATATGGCCTCGCGATTCATGATTAACAAATCCTTTCAAACCTTCATCCAGATACCAGCTAGCTGCGTGCTCATCACCACGAAACTCTCTCTTCCGGGGAAGGAACCTAGCACCTCGGCTTGTATGCGCTTTTGCTTTTTTTGCTACAGAAATTAGCGGCTCTACATCAATACCTGATTTTATACCAATTTTTGATATTTTAGCAATTGCACCTTCCACAGCCTCAAGCCATGCGTCAGGAGAATCACCACCCTTGGAAAGCCCACTTCTGAGCGGCGGACAGTCTGCTAAAACACTTTCAGCAGTAGACTGAGGAAGACTCGATTTCGTTAGTCGGTTCGGCTCGATTGAAATATCTTCACGCACGCCTAGTAAAATAACCCGATGTCGAGCTTGCGGAATTCCATAGTCTTCCGCACGAAGAATATATTTCGCTCCAACCTGCCCTTTTTTCCCCTCTGAGTCGTCATGGGATAGGGAGTATATTTTGTACTTATACCCCCCTCTCTTCTTCAATGCCCTACGGGGATTACCAAGATCATCAAGTATTGTTGGGAAAATGTGCTTACCGTTAACCTTGGACGACAAAATGCCCTTAACATTTTCCATTACAAATACTTGGGGTTCAACTGTTGTCAATACACGAAGATATTCTTCATATAAAAAATGACGGTGATCGTTTTCAGGAGCATACCCATCAATGCCACTATTTCTTGCACGACCAACTAAAGAGTACGCCTGACAAGGAGGCCCGCCAATTACTACCCAATGACCGTTTTCCTTACACAGATTACGTAATTGCTTATAAATCAATTTATCATCGGCTTTATCACCTAACGCCCTAGGCCCACCCAAAGTTTCTTCTATCGCTTGAGCAGCCTCAACCGAGTAGCTGCTAAATAGCTGCTCTCTGGATATCTTACCTTCCAAGTAATGATAATATTCTAGCGGTACATTTTTTCGAAATTGTCGATAAAACGCTCTAAGTTGCAATGTCTTATGTGCACTTACCTCTTTTTCAACGGAGAGTTTTATGCGAAACGGGTAAGAGCTACGCTTCCCTGAAAATGCGGAAAACCCTTCTCCTAAACCTCCTGGACCGGCAAACAGATCTACTACAGAGACATTCATTGGCATTTTAAACGACTACGCTTAACATAAACAGATACTACCAGGTTATGCATCTAAAACTAGGCTTTAAATTGGGTTTGGCACTACTGTGTGAAATATTCACCACCCTCCTCAGCGATAAGAACTGTCAATAACATCAAGTTCAGAGATATTTTCATCTGTAATAACAAACTCCACCGCCGACACGTGCACCCAAGTTTCGCGCTGCTTCGCCACCTCTGAAAATTGCCGTCCTCCTCCAACCCGGATAAAAACGTCATTGACTTTCACAGCCCACTCCCAAAGTAACTTCTCGAACTCTGGAGACAGACTTTGCCGCTGCCAGATCTTAGTTAGATCAACTCGTTTCCCCAATCTGTCGGCAACTACGGAAACAGTATATGCAGCAATATTCACATATCCTTGGCGAAAAATACTTTTTGCCTCTTTCCGCTTAATCATTCTTTCTATTGATTTGAACAATATTACTTTAGCAATTAATCTTTTATACCAGTTAGCATCAAGCGGATCTTGAATTAGTGAAGGGTTATCATCTATTGCGGCCATAAAGGCCACGAAGTTTTTTTCACCACCAAGCGCTACCTGCATAGGCAGTTTACGCCAGCTTTCATGATATTTAGCCACGTCGTTTTTGGTTAACTTACGTCGGACCGGAACCATCTCTGTAAGCTGGCGCTTCTGAGCTCGAGTCCTTCCCTCTCGCAACATCAAAACTTGATACGAACCAGCTGCACGTTCATAGAACCAGCGGCCAACGCCATCCGGACACCATGTTTCATTAGCCAACTTTTCCAGCTGAATATGAAATGGCTTATTCGCCGATAGATCTGATGTTTTTACAGCATTCTGACTATTCGCGAATTTAGATATACTTGAAATTAATCCCTCTCGGTTAGTTTCACTACCCTCTTTCAGAATTACAATTTTCGCTGGCACCATCACGCGCGACAAATCAATCGCTTTGTTATCCCGTTTCGCAAAGTAGATAGAAGATGTCGTCTGTCCACCATTAACGATTTGCAAACCAGTAATCACAGAAATGCCACTAGTACCGTCATCCAATCTAACGAGTTCTGCTTCATCACAAACTATCACCAAGCCATTATTAAAAGCCATAAAATTACCTGGCTCCTTCAATAAAGTTTCAGCAACTCCTTTATTGACTCGGCCACGCGCACCAAGAAATGACCGTACATTGGCTTCGAGCAATAGCGTATTGTATCGCTCATAAAGAGCACGAATAATCTCCCCCGGAATCGCAGCCAGAGCATACTCATAATCCAATTCAGGATCTGGCACATGCACGCAAGCTAACGGCCTACCAAGCACACTTTGAAAATCAACAATAATTTCATCACGAGGCTTTCCGGTGGAATGACGTAATAGTCGCTCAATGTCCATCATCTCAACCTGGACCAACCGACCTTCAATTTCCTGTGGCTTTAGCCTCTTCGACTTTGTCTGACCGTCAGTTATAACAAATATTCTGAACTGATCTAAATCTCCCCAACGGTTCTGCAACAGCTCTACGAGCTCTACCACTTGGCTGGTAGGATCTAGTTTGGGCAATAGTTTCCCTCGAGCACAGCTAAGTGCGAAATTAACTGTTTGTTTGGCAGCTAGCTTAATTTCAGAATCTTTTAATTGCTGAAGTTGGTCTGAGCCTATGTAGTGCGTAAGAAACAGGTCTATTCGTGTCTCATCGTCCGAAACACTAAAACCAGAAATTCTCAACTTTGCATTCCCAACATTTCCTACCCAGTGACAAACCGTTGGTGTCTCACTTATACCAGCCTGATTGATATCGTCCATAACCAACTCTGCATAGACAAGTTCTTCAGAGGGAAACTCTTCATCCGGATTTTTGGAACGCTCGTCGACAACACTAAGCAGATGTTCACGTAGATTCTCATGAAATTCTATTAAATTCATTCTTTACACAGCATTGTTATTAAGCATTTCATCAGCAGAAATGTATGAACTCTGAAGCGTCTCCAGATCAATATCATAGACAGATTTCACTATCTCAACAGGCATTGTTGCACGCTGCAAATGTGGAAAAAACTCGTCAACCAAGTAACATCGATCATCCGTAAGAGAAAGAGTACGACCATAAGAAACAGCGTGCTCGTCGTAATAACGAGAAGCAAAAAGCAGCGACTCAAGCTGCCAACTTACATTAGCAAACCTTGCCTCGTTGCGCAGCCGCGAAACAACATCTACAAGCGATTCCCCACCCTCTTGCTCACAAAACCGGAGCGCACACAAATATAACGGCGAGCGAGTTGTATCTAGTTGATCAATACTATTTATGCGAGCACAGAATCCGGAACTAGCTGCAGTACTTTTCACCTCGATCGCACCATCATAGAAATGAAAATCCTGCGCCGCATTAAAAGGGCCCTGCCACATATTAAGTGCGCTTTTAATACCAAAGCGCGCTGATAGAAACTCTAGAACAATCAGCTCACCTAAAAGACCTACTTGCGCTTTCTGAGACAACGTTTTCTTTCTATCAGCATTCATAAATGCCTGCCAGTCCTTCACACGCATCATAAAAGCATGCAACACCCGACTAGGTTCAAGTGAACTCTTGCTCTCCGTATGCCTTAGGGCATCTATGGCCATCATTTTAAACATGTCCACTTCACCCTCAGACGACCTAACCAATGCAAAAGAAGAGTAACCTGAAGGGACGGCATTCTCCTCTACCTCAACAACTTCAAAACCATTGCTTACGGGCAATACCATATCAGCCGGCACATCAACAGATGGTAGTTTAATTAGGATAGCCTCTCTGTTTCCAGGAAAGGATCGTCCAGCCAACAGCAACAGATTAGAAAACTCTTGCAAAGTATGCAAACGCCACGCGTCTTCGTCCTCATTGGCTAATGCCCGCCACACTCTCTCTAAAGCAGTTTCAGTCCATGAAGTCATTGAAACCTTCCCACATCACAGCATTCCCCATATAGTCAGCATTGCTTACTGTCTTGCGCGATGCACTACCAGGGAAGGCTATTGACCAAGCAAGAACAGGACTGCCATTTTCGAGCCTAGGTTCGTCTGTTTGCTTCGGATCCAATAGATAGAGAAGCAGCAATCCACGATCTGTCGCGGGCTGTAGTCCATAATTAACAGCATTAGGCCCCAAAATATGCCTTATCGCTGTCCCCCTTGGCTCTTCAGGCTCTTTAGCGCCTTCGTTACGCTCCGAATCACCACGCCATGTTTTCACACTATGGATTAAAGCTGCTTTCCACTGTGCTTCGGTTAAATCTATAGACTGATCCCGCGGAGAGATGAGCGTTTTAATTGAATACCTATCTGCATGTTCAGTAGTTCTAGTACGCTTTAACATGTTTACATCATGACCACCCACCTTACCCGGAGCCTCTACACCACCAGTACCTACGAGCGCAATCGTCCAGCTCGTTAGTTCACCAGCCTTATTCATTTCTTCAATGAATTGAGCAATCAACGGCGAAACAACACGAAATGAGGATGGATGTGTCTGATAGTTTTGGAGAAAATATATTACTCGCTTTGCATCCACCCCTCGCCAGAGATGCCCCTTCCAGTTATGATTTTTCGGGGGCTTATAGTGCTGCTCATTCAGAGAAATAGGCTCGCCAAGTCCCTTTACAAAAACATCACCAGAATTAAGGTTAGCCGCAATATCTTTTTCGGCAATTGGAAATGTAATTGTCTGAAGTAAGTCACCAGAAAAAGTAAAATGAACTGGTTTCGCACTTTTCATTTTAGCGCGAGAGGTAACTGTCAATGTCGAATGCGAGCGAACACGCAAGCCGAAATCCTTTGGGCTCGCTCCGGCCGCAACCATATTGTCAAACTCTTGCCTAAGCTCCTCCGCCGCATCTGCAATGTGCCCAAACCATTTAATCATTTCAGGTGTCGTATATAAACGGCAAACATCCAGATATCCATCTCTATATCCAAACCACCGCCCCATTTGCATTAACGTGTCGTACATCTTCGTCGTTCTCAGGAAGTAGCTCGTACACAATCCTTCAAGGGTAAGACCTCTTGCAAGCTTATCTCCGCCAATCGCGATCACTTTAAGCCCAGTGATCTCATTATCTGAATAATCCAAAGCCTCCTTTGCAGACCCGTTTATCTCCCTAACTTCGATGTCCTCAAGAATTTCTGACATTACAGCACTGATATTACTCCAATATAATTTTTTGTACTCAATCTCATCTGGAAAGGACTCGCGAATGCGGACCATTGAATCAGTAAACTCCGTTTCAAATTCATCCTGCATCATTGCGTCCAGTTCCAGCAGGTCAATGCCACGCTCGTATCGCCGCCGAATATCACGTACATATTCACGAACTTGCGCAACAATTTCCGCCTGAACAGAGGTGAAACGAGTAACGTGAATAAGCATAGAACTATGCTTGCTACCCTGACCGCGCAACTTCCGGACAGCACACGCGTAAATAAAAGATCGGACCGCTTTCTCTAGTTTGGCCGGCAACTTTGACTTTCCACCGATGCGAGGCAGCCAACCGTTTTTGTGGCTCTTCGGCATCCATTCCTCATAGTCCTCTTTTTCTATCCGTCTAACTAAAGGCAACGTTCCGGCCAAACGAGAGCCCGACCCAAAAACTCGCCCTGGACCAACATAATTAGTTGGCGCAGCCAAGCTCGTAATAAATGCTGATGGAAACAAATCTGCACCGTGCTCACCGGTGGACCCTTTATTATGAATAAATATATTAGCGAAGGGTGTCGCGGTATAACCGACATACGCTTTTCGGGTAAACGAGTGAAGGATTTTCCTTATAAGCCGGTTAATTGTCGTTGGCTCGTGTTCGAGATCCGGCATCCCAAAATCATCAACAGGCTTCTCTCCGGTATCTACAGAACCATGGTCTGACTCGTCATCAATAATTAGTACCGGCAACTTGCTCACCAAACGCCTTCCGCTAATCGGATCAATCATGTCGTAGGCATGATTTTCAATCCAATATAGAAGACGCTCCAGTACGGTCTTATTTTTCTTTACAACAAACAACCAGGGTCGCTCTTCCGGAGTAACAGCAAGCTTCCTGGCCGTAGCCTGATCGAAATCGCCTTTGTCGGACCTGTTTGTAGCGCAGTTGGGCCGAATTGATAGATCGCTGTCCAACTCCCCCACTCCTGCCAAGGGCAGCTGATCCACGTTTGCCAAAGTCGCATATCCGAGAAACCCCTCATCCAATCGAATCTGTGTCTGCGCTCTCAGATTATTATGCAGCCCGGCCAATACAATAATTATTTTGTAGCCAGAATCAGCTGCTTTACATATCAACCCAGTGTAATTTCCAGTCTTTCCAGATTGCACGTGGCCTACTACAAGCCCACGCCTATCCCATGCACCATTGCGTTTGGGATCCTCAAGATTCCCTAGTATTTCGTCAGTGGCTCTGTCAAGTTCTTCTACTGCTACAAGAGGCAGTTTTGTTTCTGAAAACTCCGCGTACCGACGCCAGTAAGACCAATCCTTTTTCCTTTCAGCGACCAGCCACGGGACATGTTCTTCGCCACTCGATAGTGTCGCAGATTTACCCATCCCTCGACTAGAACGCCGAATAAGTTCATCGATCATTTCTTCCCGATCAATGAGCACAAACTCATCCGCTAACAGCATTTCTACTTTTAGCAGTTCTTCATCTATTAAATCTGCTGTAGGCATTTCTGCTGTTTTTAAAAGACGACGGCGCAATAGAGTTTGAGCCATTTTCAATATATCATTAAAGGCCTTTTGCACTTCTTGATTCATTTTGGATCCAACTCACTTAAAGCAGCTGCAACTATATCTGGCCGCTTATCAAACGGATTTGTTTTTGCCAAACGTGCACGCGCATCATCTGGTGTGAGTCCAGTTGAATTAACCAGTGCGTCATAAAGCGAGTGAAGCATTTCGACGATTACATTGTCAGGCGCGTCGTCATGAGTATTTCTGGGTGGCTCATTATCTTCAGCAGTGTCAAGCCAAATACGCTGGACTGGCACCATCCCTTCAATAAGCTTGATAAGAACCTCCATATCCTTTTTCAGCGGGCCCGCGCGATTCAAAACAGATCTAACTAGATCATGGTCACGTGCGATACGATACGAAGTTCCAGAAACATTTCGATTAGCCACCCAAATATCTGGCAATCCACCAGTTTTTTCGCCAAGTACTTTTACAAGCTTTCCTCTGTGCACAAATACTTTTCGAGCACGCTCTCGTGTTTCTTGTGCAAGTCGAATGAGGTCTGATCTTAAACGAACCGGCGGCGTCGCAGCGGACTTGAGGACGTTTATATTCCAATCACTATCCGCAGTGTTTGGTATATCAAGTTTAATTCGCGCAAGCCGGTGCAACTCATCTTGCGTAAACAACCTACCTTCTGGATCTCTCAGACGTAGCCAACCACCAAAAGTTAGTAATCTACGATTTCGGTAAATGTAAAACCCCTCGTGGGAGATCCACCCTTCCGGACCAAATGCATGCTTCAATTCAGCTACCGAAAGCCGATCGGCATGCGGCAATACATGGCATTGAACAACAACATCTCCAGCTGCACCAAGCTTAAAATCCGAGGACTGCCATGCCTTACTGGGGTGACCCATCATAAACGGATCCCATGGCTTAAGCGCTTGTCCATTAAGCTTTATAGTCACTCTCTCACCAGCTATTTCATCTGCGATTAAACGATGAAAGGTCATGGACAAATGACGCGCAACAGTGTCCGCAAGCTCCAACATGTCATCAACACTGAAGCCGGCAACAACAATTCGATCAAGTACCTCCCAGACAACCAACGTTCCACTGGTCATTTCATCCAGTGGCTCAATTATAAATTCGGAGCCCACACTCGCCCCTTCGTAGAGTGGCCACTCTCCATTGCCATAAACATCAAGAAGATCAAGATCCCATCGAAGACAAGCCACCTTGGATTCTACTGTCTTGCTGGCAACAGTTAGCCTACGAGCTTGCGAAAAACTAGCGGTTTTAAGACCCATACCGAACCGCCCAAGATCATGCGACTCTCGCTCGTCTCTTGGATCTTTCGTACCCAACTGCATTGCAGACTCAAGATCAGGATCCGTCATACCTAGCCCATTATCGCAAATACGGATCCAACTACCTTCTCCATTCCATTCAATTGTGATATCAACTTCATTTGCCTTAGCAGAAATAGAGTTATCTACAATATCAGCGACAGCAGTAGCTGTTGAGTACCCAAGACCCCGGAGGGACTCAATTAACGATGTAGCCCTTGGCGGTGCATTTCTAATTCGAGTAACCACAATCAATAGCCGTCGAGATTTATTCGAATAAGATACCGCAAACTAAACAGACTACAAAACTTCATAATTACCTGCCAATCGCCGTGTCGAACCACGGACTACTATCAAAATCTTCACCTCCGTCCAATGATTGAATGGTGCCATCAACCACGTGGGGGCTACCGGTCCATGCCCGACCTCCTCGCTCTTGCAATCCCGAACAATTATCATCATCGACATCAAAATCAATTTCTTGTTCAAAGTCTAAGTGAAAACCCTCAATACCTTCGTCCGAGCCTTCAATACTATGAGGTTTTCCATCACTAAACCTACTGTTACCAACACTGTGAATTACGCGAGTGAAGTGACCACTAGGGGTATTTTTATCAAATTCCACAACCTCCCTCTGAGCTCGCTTGGCAGTGAGTATCTCATTGCTTACGGCTGCCAAGTAAATGTGCTTCTTAGAGGGATCTAAATCTAACACATCGTAGATTTTTTGAAGCTCAGCGAGCTCTCTCACATCCAATTTCTTATCGACAATTGCAACTCTCACCAGGTGCTCCCATACCGAGAGCTTTTCGGAATGGTTCAGTTTCTGAATATTTCTTTTTATCCCACGGTACCCAAACGAATTACTAAAGCACCACTCGAACAATGCCTCTAACGACGTTCTCTCATATGGAGTGAAGCTCGTATTTGATTGTATAACCATTCTGGCGAGTTGCTTTTCGCTTTCTAACACTAACTCGTCTGCCTTGCTGACCATGGATGTAAGATGCACAACAACTACTACTCGATGAAATTCGTCTGCCACCGTTGCAGATTCATATTCAGCCAGAGGAAATATTTTTATTACCCCTGTGGTATGAGGTTTTACACCGTGTATCCTCGGATCAGGTGCGATACCAAACCCTAATGCTTCTACTACGGTCGCTAAGCCAACAGCCAGCTTTCTGTTGAAAGTGCAATTCTGTGAACTAACTAAATGCAGTAATTCGCCAACCAAGACTTCATCAGAACCTGTGCTGAGAACTTGCTTTATGTACGTGGATATTAGTATGGCTGATCGATCATTAGCCAATTGAGCTCTTGGCATTTGAGCCAAAGAAAATAAACGAGACTCTCCGGTATGACTGGATAGAGCTTTATTGCCCTTAATCCTGTCCGAGGAACTGCAAACCGATGCGCTAGGAGACTTTAAAACCGGACTTGATTGTTCTTCTGAAGGCGAACCAGTCTCCGTAGGCTTTAGAGATTGTTTTGTTAATTTATACTTTCCCCTCACCCTGCAGAACACTACAACTCCAACAACCGCAAAAGCTAAAGGGATTAGCAGCGAAAGCATCGAGGAGAAACTAGAATTCATATTTCCTTCCAAATATGAGTGAACTCAGGCGACTTGCACGTCATTATCGCCACCGACTACCTTGTAAAATCGGCATGCACGGCGAATTCATAAGGTTAAGTACAGAGACACCAGATATTAGATAAAGTGAACATGTAATCGCCACACATAAACAGCAACACCAGCGCGTCACATTGTAGGGAAATTTTCAGAGAAAGAATCTGCCAATACAATTTCGTAATGCCGTTGACAAATGCCTAAGGAACATCACCCCAACTGGCTTATCCAAATTGCCACGACCTCTGCAGCTCAACGACAATCAAATTACATCGGCAAGTCAGATCATACCCCACTATAGCTACCTCCTAAGAGAATATGTGCAATCTGCTTGTCTGTGCTGTTCAAAGGAACGGCCTTACGGACCACTACAGCGGAACAAAGTGATCAAACGCCAAAGACGACTCTCACAAATTTATTAATGGTGCAATCTCCGGAACAGCCAGCCAAGCGAATTAATCTCCACCGAACTGAAGGAGCCTCAAAGCCCCCCCCCCCGCGCTTCATCGCCTGCACCAAGCTGCATTTCAAAGTTAACAGAATTCCGAGCAACCCGAATCTTTTCTCCTTGTAGGACTTTTCTTACAAAGTCCGCAGATAGATGTAACCGATTCAACATATCTCAGCTGCCCATCAACCCAGAATCCCATCGAACCACTTAACAAATTCTTCTCAACTGTCGATACCATGAACAGGAGAGTTTTGGGATGTAACACATGGCAGATTTTCTAAATACTAGCGCAACTAGCTTCCATCTAGAAAACCTAATCAAAGGCGCTTCAGATCGCGTAATTCTGATTAGTCCATTTCTGAAGCTAAATGATCGAATACCGGGAACCGATCAGACCGGAAAATGAAGAAGTACAGTTTCACTGCCCCATCAAAACTACTTATCGCTACTTCAAAGCCTCGAGTTGATGCAATACGCCCCATTTGCAAAATACCTAAAGGAGGTCACGGCCTTTCTTGCAACTTAGGGTTGGATTAGTGACAAGCATTACAAAAGAAAACTGAGTAATTTTTCTCAGTGCAATGTGTACATAGACGGCAACCTAACTTCTGTAGTCAGCTGTAGAAGTAACTTCCTATCCAAAGCCTCGCAGCCATAAAATATCCACCGAAACCTTCCTATCACTGTGTGTCACGCTGCGTAAGACGCGCATACCTGTGCGGAAAAGATTCTATCACCGGCCGTTCATACGAACATCGAAGGTATCAAATAGAGTAAGACCTCCTAACCTGCATTATTCATGAGGCGACCCAAGATAATTAACGATGTACCTCTTACTATAGTGTTTAAAGGCAATAAACGATGTACAAGCAAAATAACACGCCGTCTATTCGACCCCAGAGCGCAATTTCGCTAAACAGATCCCCCTCGGCACGTGGCGAGCCACGTTTCTCACGCGATCTAATGACCTGTTTAGCGAAATTGACTCTGGATGTCGAATCCTCATGAATAATGCAGGCTAAGGCTCGCCTCCATCTTCTATTTGGCGTCGCAGGCCCACCCCCAATCAATCCACCCAAACAAACGAAGAAAGCTATAATTAGCCATCTAAACCCCAAATAGACAAAAAAACACACAACTCAACCAATGACCAAACTTTCAGCGCAAGGACTAATCGATCAACTACTATCACTCTGGGTCAAACCCACGGTGATACCTCTGCCGCCAAAAGATTTGATTAAAAAGCAAAATCCCACCGACCCGGTACTGTACGTTCTCGAGCACAAAAGTCGCACAGATCATGCAGCGTTAAAGATCATCTGCCAACAACACGAGTTGCCGCCTCCGGATAGCAGCTTTCAACTCGGCAAGATTCGATATACAACCTCAACCGATGTACTGAAGCAAAGCCGTCGACGGCTATTAAGCAAACCGGCTTTTGCACCTTCAAAAAAATATGGCCAGCTGCTACAGGAGATCACTGAAAGCGATTCAAATGATTGTCTGATCATTCCGGTATCAGTGT
>CALDTK010000170.1 GCA_937924035.1 uncultured Saprospiraceae bacterium
GAAAGCGATACTTCTCCAATTGCAGCTCTCAGTTCGGCAGGTATCTCTTCAAGTGATAGGCGTTGTGATAGATTTCCTGAAACAGCAATATTCCCGATCGTTTCAGATTCTTTATATCGGACTGCGTATCCGGCAACATCATGGAGAAAAGTCTCCCAAGCTTCTCCTTGATGATCAACTTTTCCCAGCATTAATCCGAGCGTTATTGGATCACCACCCGTGGCAGGTTCAAAGCGAATGGAACCTCCATAAGCAGGGACATTTTTAAACTTACAGGTTTCACTCAAGTATGCTATGAGCTCGGCATCGGGATGCAGCCCGGGCTCTGTTTTACGAAAGAGTTTAAAAAAGCCATCTGGAGGATAAACGATGACACTGTTTGATGAATTTTGGTCGGGAACGTGGCTCTTAACATCCCCTTGTATTTCATTGCAAACGCTACCAGCATGACCGATCAATTTGCCTGAATTTGCCGTTATCGACAGTTCTTGTGACATCAGCTTGTACATGCTTTCGCGAAAACCTTCTTCGCCTAGTGCATCGATCAATGCGCCATGTTTTGTAGGGCAGATAAGACGTAATGCATTGGGAGCCACGAGCCTTTTCACCTCAGCGACGGCTAGTACCCGCAATTCTGAACTATGGTCTTCAAAAGTCAACTCCGCCAGCCATATACCGTGACTTTCACTATCGGTAGGAAGTCCAGTCAAGTTGATTGACGCGATAAGCTTATCCTTACTTGTATACCACCTTTGACGTTTGAGAAATGCTGGTAAATGACTTTTGACTAATGCGTCAGAAAACGCTGAATCGTCAAGGAGATGCTGAAGAGCAATGTGCATGGGATCAAGGTATCAAACAAGTTGAATTGAGACGCAAAAAATGACTTAATCACTTTACTCAAAAGCCTACTTGACTCACTGCCAGTCTCCAACAGCTTTTCTCCAACTCCAGATCGCTTTTGCTCTAACTGCTTTGAGCTTTGCTTGCGTGAGACGTGCTTTTTGTAGGCTTTGCTCACGGCTATTGAGTAAGAATTGAGTGCTTTCCCCAAGGTCAAAAAGTTCTCTTTCGAATTGTAACAACTGCGAGGCTTGAGAAGCTAGTATTCCTATATCACTTAATTGGACGTCGTAGGCTGCAGCGGCATTTGAATATGCTTCTGCTTTGGTAAAGAGTGACTGGCGTTTTGCTTCAAGCTTGGCTCCCGTTTCAGCTAACTTTATATCTGCCATTTGGACGTCAGCTTTTGCTGTCCGGTTTAAAATCGGATAACTAAATGTTGCTCCAAACTTATACGCCGTAGTAAAGAAGTCCCCTACTCCTCCATCAGGATCTTCACTGAGTGTTAGGTCAAACCCATCACCAAGCAAGGAATAACTCAAATCTAGTTTGGGCTTCAGGTACTCTCTTTTAAGCGTGCGCTCAAGTTGCAAATCGGCAAAAGACGCACGAAGTTCGGCGAGCTCCGGGTTATTGGAAACTGGACCCAACTGATCAGGAATTGAGATGAACAATGCATCATCGCTAGGCATTGCACCTTCCGGCAACTCCCAAAAAATTGCTCGTAACTCTTGCTCGGCGACTTGCGCATCCACACTAGCTTGTCGCGTGGTGAGTTGTTGATTAAAAAGAGCAATTCGAGCCTCTAAGGTGTCCACCGCTGGCTTATCACCTTGCTGATATAGACCAAGTGTATTTTGAAGTCGGTCTGCAATCAGCCCTTCTGTTTCTTCATAGATATTGAGTACGGTGATCGCGTATGCCCAATTGGTATACGCCACTGCTAAATCATAACGCAACTCATTTCTAATAATTTCTGCTGCTGCTTTGTTTCGCTCGATGGCGACCTCACCTTGCTTTACACCAACTCTGTATTTGTCCGTCATCAGTCCTTGAAGGACTGGCAATTTTAAAGAGACATAAGCTTGCCCAGCATCAGGAACCGTTTGGTCAGGGTTGAGAAATACGCCTTCCGCAAATTGATGACCTGCCTCAACTTTAAGTGCTAAAGGGCTTTGCCACGTTACGCCTACATCAGAGTATTGAAAGTACTCTGTGCCTTTAAAATCTTTGTAATCGTAGCTACCAACAATGGTCGGATCAAAACCACCTCGAGCACCCTGTAGAGCTGCTGGTCCGCGTAATTCTACCGCCTTTGCTGCCATAGCGAGTGGGTGCTTTTTTAGGACCCACGCGATTGCGGTATCGAGGGAAACTTGCCTCTCGATGGCATCGTCGTCGAGGAGCAGACTTAACTGAGGAGTCTTCCGCGCGTTTCCTTCGTTGCGTTTCCTATCGGTCGAGTATTTCTCGATTTGTGACCTCGTCTCTTCTCGATTAATTGAATCTGATGGTAAGACAGCTTTTGCCGCATTCAAAGTTGTAACGTCTTTCACCACCTTGATGGTAGGCTTAGCTTTCGCCAAAACATCTGACACCTGAGCCATTCCCATTAGTGCATAAAGGCAGCTCAAGGTAAGCACAGCAGTTAATCGTAAAACCGACTGCAGAGAACATCCTTTTAAAAAAGCATTTCTCATTTTGCGAGGACTTTAGCAGGTGCTTTCGACTTAAAGCCCTTTTCTTCTTCTCCATTTGGATCGTAGTAGTCTGGAGGGAATGCATTGAGTTGACGCCAGAGTTCATACCATATTGAAACTCGATTGAGCAATACGACACCCTCCGCGCCTGAACCTGGACGTAGCTCTTTGGGCCAAGGATTACTATTAGCACTTGGTTTTACAAGTACTCGATAACGGCCTTTTGAGTCGATAATATTATCTACGGCGGCAATTTCTCCAACGAAGGTACCGTAGGATAAATCCGGCCACCCGCTAAACACGATTGCAGGCCAACCATCAAAGAGGAAGCGTGCTTCTTCGCCAACTTTTACCAATGGAAGATTAAATGGGTCGACGAACATTTCGACCGCAGGAATGAATGTGCTTGGAAGGATGCTCACCACTTCATCTCCTTCTTTAACGGTTTCGCCAATTCCAGGCTTGAGGACTTTGGCTATAATTCCATCTTGAGGAGCGAGAATATGCTCAAATTCTTGACGAATGCGATAGTTTGCTTCTTGAGAATTGAGTTTCTCGACTTCCCCAATAGAGGTGTAATAGGCTGTCAAGGCACTTTGACGATCACTCTCAATTTTCGAAAGTTTGCCGTTGTACTCTGGGCCAACTGTTTGGATCGCGAGTTTAGATTGGTCTACATCGGTTTTCGCTTGGTCTAGCTTATTGCGCAATGCAGTCAGCTTAGCGGCTGCTTCACGCGCTTTTAGACGTTTCTTTTCTTGATCGGTAAGTGGCTTGAGGCCTCTGCGATAAAGGCTATCAGCACGGGCTAGCTGATAGTTTGCGATTTCTACTTGCGTTTCTTGCTGTGCAAGATCTGCTTCTAAGGTAGAGACATAAAGAAGTGATTGCTCTAGCTTGTTTTTCGCTTTTGACAAAGAAAGATCGCGCTCTTGGCGTGTCATTTTAGCTTGGTTGGCTAGAGCACTAGCTTTGGCAAAATAGCCTTCTGCAGAACTACTTTTAGCATCTCGGGTTCGCCCTGTTCGAGCGACTAAGTCTGGATCTAGATACTCCGGTTTGATTTCTGAGAGTCGAGCAATCGTATCACCTTTAAAGACGGTGTCTCCTTCCATAACAAACCACGCTTCTACCCTACCAGGAATACTTGACTGAACTGTTTGAGGTCTTGAAGCCGGGTTCAAAGCGGTGACTTTACCTTTTGCTCTAAAGTTCTGAATCCAAGGAAGAAAAAGGAGGATGATTCCGACAACGAGAAGGGAAAGCACCCAGCGTCTAAACATCCTTTGCCCGGTAGGCAAATTGATTCGATCCAAGGACTTTAAGCCCAGGCCCGTAACGTTTTCTAAAACGCGTTGTGGTGATAGATTTAGCATGGAGTTAATCGTAAACTAGAGAAGAAGTCAATAAGTTTTTCAGCGAATCATGAGATCAAAAGACTAATGAGAAGCCTTAGAGGAAACGATCTCATTTCACTGCATCTGGATTGCTCGTCCAAACACCACGGATTTTAGGATTACCAAGTACTGCTGATGGCTCATTGAAGTCCAATAAAGCACCCCGTTGCAAGACAGCGATACGATCGCATAGGGAAGCAATTCGAGGATCATTGCTTGTTATGACGAGCGTCCATGGATGCTTTCTGTCAATGAGATTTTTAAAAATAAAATCCCTAAGCTCTGGCTCTAGGTGCTCCAGGAGTCCTCCAATCACCAATAGTCGAGGGCGACGGACGATTGCTCTAGCGATAAGTAATCTAGTGCGCACCGACCTTGGAAGATCTAGTCCCTCTGCGACGAGGAACGTTTCGTAGCCTTCAGTTTGCTCAGAAACCCACCCTTTCAAACCAGACATTTCAAGCGCCCAACGAATGTCTGAGAAGCTAACATCTGGGTGCCCAAGACAGATATTGTCTGTGATATTGGCAGGAATAATTTCCTCTTGAGGAGTAAAATCTCCAATCGCTTGGCGAAGAGTATCCAAAGAGTAATTAGCAATTGGCGTATTGTTGAAGAGCAATCTTCCCTTAAAGTCTAGACGCAATCCAGCGAGAAGTTGAATTAAAGTTGTTCGTCCAGAACGGTTGAATCCAGCTATACAAAGACGCTCGTTGCTTTTTATATCAAGATTTAGGCTCTCCAAGGCGACATCCCCCGAACGAGGATAAACAAATGAAAGGTTGGTGATTTCAACTGACATCCCTTGCCCAGTATCCAAATCGGGGAACTTCATCTGACCACCAACTTCGAGCGGAAGATCTGTGACTGTAGCAATTTTCTCAACGCCAGTTAGGGTGTCGTACACAGTCTCAAAAGAGTAGACGACCTTTTCGGCATTGCTAATGATAGAAAGAATTACCAGCTCAGCCGCGACGAATTGCCCAATATTGATCTGGTTATTGATTACGAGATATCCTCCGAGCAGTAAAAATGTGAGTGTTACAAATGCTTGTATTGCAATTACTCCACTAAAGTGCCAGAGAAGTTGGCTAAAATGATTAGAGCGATAATCTAGATACTTGGAAACAAGTTCGTCTGTACGGCGCATTGCTAGTCTTGCACCTCCTGCAAGTTTGAAGGTGTTATTGGCTCTTGCGACATCCTCTAACCAACTTGCTGTAGCATACTTGTACTTACTCTCAAAAAGACTACTTGTAAGCGAACTCTTGAAAAGTACTCGAAGGAGCACCAAGAGGAGAATGATCATCACAATTCCCATAAGTCCAAAAAAGGTATTGTAAAATGTGACTAGAAGTAGTCCAAACAAAATCTGCATTACAGCTCCACTGAAGTCGAGCAATATTTTTGGAAGGCCTTTTTGGACGTTGACAGTATCGAAAAACCTGTTCACAAGCTCTGGTGGATAGGAGTCCTTAAAAGCTTCGATACGAATTCGAGGAAGACGATAGGCAAATTCTAACGCGGCCCTCGCAAACAGTCTACGTTGAATGGCCTCTGCGATGATTTTCTGCATGATTTTGAGAACACCAACGAAAATGATCGAGAGAGTAACAACAACAGCGAGAATAACTAGTGAAGCGTTAAACTCTCCACCCGCTATGAGGTTGATAAGTGCCTGGACGCCTAGCGGACCAGCGAGACTTACCAAACCTATGAGAACCGCATACATATAGATGTATATGATGTCCTTTCGATCAGGTCGAAGTAGCCGCCAAAATCGCTGAAGAGGTGTCAACGGAACCGCATCAGTAGTAATAGCCATAGATGAGAGGTTTGCAATTTACAATGATAGTAATGCTATATGAACCGAAAAGGTTTTTGATCGTTTAAAAAGTATGGCTATTATTGTTAGAATTGCTCCTAATGACCATTTGTACTTGAGAGACCCTCAGGAAAGCGATCTCGGGAAGAGAATTCTTCATCATTCTTGCATCGAGTTACAACGCTTGGGTTTAGAAGAACTTACGTTTAAGAAACTTGCGACAGCTATTGGTTGTACGGAAGCCAGCGTATATCGTTATTTTTCGAGTAAGCAACAGCTACTTCAGTACTTAGTGGCTTACTACTGGGATTGGGTTCATTTTCTTGTCAATAATGCGATAGCTCCGATACGAGAGCCTGAAAAAAGGCTTCATGCTGCTGTTGCAGCACTCACAGAGCCTATGAAGACCAATACCTCGGTTCCTTACATAGATGAGCAGTTCCTATATCAAATCGTCTTAACCGAAGGTCAAAAGGCTTATCACTTCAAATCTATTGATACCGAAAATGATAAAGGTATCTTTCTAGGCTACAAGGCCTTAACTGAAAAACTGGCGGATTTAGTAACGGAGGTCAATCCTAAGTTTCCTTATCCAAGGGCTTTAGCTAGTAGTCTATTCGAGATGGCGCACAATCACACCTATTTCGCGGAACATCTGCCTAGGTTAACAGATTTGTGCCCAGGTAAGAAGTTCAAAGGCGACCTTGAGAAAATGCTTTTGTTTTGGGTAGATGGGCTATTGAAACTTTAGGCATACCACTTAAAGACTTCAGGTGAAATGGATGCTTACGGATTTGATAAGCCAATCAATATTTTTATATCCTCGAGCGAGTTGATTATACAAGTACTTTAAAAGAAAAGCCTGTTTAAGCTTACTGCACTTTTTGAGAATAAGATCTCAAAAGCACTGCAATCCTTAAACAGGCTTAAAATGTTTTGGCGAAAGCTTTTAGATGCCTAGTGCCTGGCCACCGCCAATTTGAATAGTTTCTGCAGTAATGAAGGCTGCATCTTCGCTAGCCAAGAACGCAACAACAGCTGCAACATCCTGAGGCTGACCTAAGCGACCTAGCATAATGTTATTCTTCCAAGATGCAAAAACTTCAGGCTTGGTTGACTTGATCTGAGCGTGGAAAGGTGTGTCAATTGTACCTGGAGAAACAGCATTTACGCGGATCCCATACTCTGCTAAATCTTTAGCTAAGGCACGTGTAATTGAATGAACTCCTGCTTTTGAAGTACCGTAGATACCAGCTCCTGGACCACCTGCATTCCAAGCAGCGTTGGAAGTAAAGTTGATAATGGTAGGATGGTTTCCTTTCTTCAGAAAAGGAATAGCTGTTCGAGAGACGAAGAATACAGAGTCAAGATTCAAAGCCATCACCTTACGGTAAAACTCGGTTGTCATTTCTTCAAACCTTGATCTTCCGCCAAGCCCTCCAGCATTATTGACAACGATATCAATCTTTCCATACTTAGTTCCAATAGCATTGACGTTCTCAGTTACTTGAGCTTCATTGGTTACATCAAAACCGAAATATTCAGCCTTAATCCCTTGTTCCGTCAGTGTTTTCACTCTGTCAGCCCCTCTTTCATCATCTATCCCGTTTAGGACGAGAGTGCATCCTTGTTTTCCAAGGTGTTGAGCAACTTCAAAACCAATCCCACCTGTTGCTCCTGTGACTAGAGCTACTTTACCTTCTAACTTCATTGTTCAGTATTTAATTAAAAAAGCCTGCGGCTGCAATTGTACATCCAAAAAATGGATCTGGATGAATTTGAGAACTCGACAGGCTAAAAAAAAGAAGAGGGGTAGACACTATCACTAGCCATTACTACTTGGATATTAATCCGTTTGTAACACTAAGAGATGTCTACCCCCCTTAAAAAGAGTACCTAATTAGTAACCGTCATTCTGCTCAATGACGTTGAAACTTGCTTGGATCTCTGAAACAGGGATCGGGAACAGATAGTAATTAGGATTAACAGCTTGTCCCATTTCAGCATCAACTGAGTTGGTTCTTACCAAGTCAAACCAACGCTGGCCTTCAAACACAAGCTCGAGTCTTCTTTCGTCTTGAATCGCTTGTCTAACCAATGCTTTCGAATTGATTGTCATCGGATCTAAGGCTGGAACACCGGCTCTTGTACGAATTGGGTCTAAAAGCGCTAGAGAGGTAGCAGGTGCTGCATCGTTCTCGTTTCGCGCCTCTGCGTACATTAGAATTACATCAGCAAGACGAAGCTCTATCCAGTCGTGGTCGCCTTGTCCTGTTTGTGGGAACTTTGGTGAGCGAAGACCTGCAGAATCAAGCGCAACTGCTCTTCTCAAATCGCCTACGCTTGCATCGAAAGCTGCAACAAGGTCTGCATCTACAGGTTCAAGGGACTTCGTATCAAGCCCTGCATACCATGAGTCGAACTCAGAGAATCCGTACTCATCAGTGATTGAATTTGACACCTGAGTTGCGAAAATGATTTCTGAATTCAAGTCATTGTCCACTCCGAAGATATCAGCATAGTTAGCTTGAAGGCTAACTCCAGCTCCTGCTGCTGCATTGACTGCATCAGCCAAAGGTCCTTCAGCGCTACCGAAATCACCTTGCTGCAAGTATACCTTACCTAGAAGTGCCTGCGCTGCTATTTTAGAAGCACGTCCATTTGAAAGTCCAGAATTATCAAGCGCAGAAATTGCTTCTTGAAGATCAGGAATGATAACAGAGTTGTACACTTCAGATGCAGGTCGCTGAACAAGAAGCTCAGAGTCACTTAGACTAGGAGAAGCAGTCAAGTTTACAGGAACAGCACCAAAAACACGAACTAGCTTGAAGTAAGATAACGCTCTCAAGAATCGAGCTTCACCCAATTCTGAAGCATCCTCAGAATTCTCTATAACGGTATTCGTACTCAAGATAGACTTGTACATCGCCGTGTAGAAAGGACCAAAAAACTGATCTTCCTGACTTGTCAAGTTGGGGTTGAAATTATCGAAGTCGTCATAAGGCGGCTCCAACATTAGCGCGTTATCTGCTCTAAAATCACCCATAACTGCCATTGGCGTTACAGACCCGAGTTGGTAGAAATATGCTGCATTCAAAACACCTCCAAAGTCTGTCAAAGAGCCAGAACTTGCAATGTTTGGAGGAGATTGATCTAAATCATTATCACACGAGGTTAAGAAAAGAACCGGCGTGAGAAGAATTACGAAAAGTAAGTTAATTCTGTTCATGATTAAAAGTTTACGTTAAGTCCTAGAGTAAAACTTTGTACAACTGGACTTGCACCCACTTGAACTCCGTATGTCGTCGGCCCGAGGTAACCACCATTTGTGATTTCTACACCTTCAGGGTTTAGGGAAGTGTAATCATCAGCCATCAGGTACAACAAGTTAGTTGCTGCAGCATATATGCGAAGATTACTCAATCCAATTTTGCTGATCTTATCGTTACCTACAGTGTAACCAACCGTCATATTCCTTAGAGCAGTATAAGATGCATCTTGAATTTGAGCATCTAATTGATTACGAGATTGCGTATAAAACTGTCCGTTGTGATCAGCTTTTCCATCAGAATCAGCATCAAAGCTAGAGCGTAGTCGTCCGCCGAATTCTGATCTCCAGTAAATCTGGTCGATGTTGAAGACCTCAGCGCCCTGTGCACCTTGGAATTGAAGTGACACATCGAATTGCTTAATTGCGAGGCTTGTGTTCAATCCCCAGTAGAAATCAGGTGTGTTTTGACCAATTTTGATCAAGTCTCCACCATCTTCAACAGTACGAGTATTATCAATAACACCATCACCGTTCTGGTCAACAACATAATACTCAGAACTACTGTAGCCAATTCCTCTCGTAGGATCAACCATGAACTCTGTTTCGACGAGTCCTGCGGTTTCTAATCCCCACATCTCTCCAATCTCACCACCAACATAGTTTCTGAAAACTGGTCCTCTACCTGACTGACCGTAAATTACATCTGGCAGTTGCTCTAGATTTCCTAGATCAGTAATCTCTGTTTGTACAGTAGAAAGATTTGCATTTACATCCCAACGAAGACCTGGACGGTTGATTACTGCTGCTCCTAGTTCAAACTCTACACCTGAACTGGTTACATCACCAGAGTTGAGGGCGATAGAAGTAGTACCAAAGACCTCAGAAACGCTTTGATTGATCAAGATATCTTCAACGTCAGAAGTATAGTAGTCTACGCTTGCAGTGAAACGATTCTCCAAGAAACCTAGGTTAATACCGTAGTTAGTCTCTGTGTTCGTTTGCCAAGTTAAATCAGGGTTAGCTACATCAGATGGGATCAAGAAGCCTGTTCCGAAGACTGTTGCCTGGGGATTGAGGAGACTCAATGAGTTGTAAGCACCCAAGAATGAGGTTGTTCCTAATGATCCAGCACTGAAGCGAAGCTTCACATCTGTAATGAAGTCTGAATTATAGAAAGACTCATTGTGCAGGTTCCAACCGAGAGACACTGCTGGGAATGTCTGGAAGCGGTTGTTTTCTCCAAATCGTGAATCACCGTCTCTTCTAATTGACACAGAAGCGAGGTAACGATTATCGAATGCGTAGTTTACACGACCGAAAACACTTCGTCTTGCAATTGTCTCCTCACGCTCCGTTACTGAGATGTCAGCAGGATCAAGCAATGCATAGTTCAATGGCTGTCCAAAAGGAACGTTGTTGCCTACTGATACAGCTAGACCATTGTTGAAGAAATTCTGGAATTCAACCCCAGCTACTGCAGAAACGTCGTGTACGCCGATCACTTTCGAGTAATTCAACGTTGTTTCGCTTAGTACTGACGATCTCTTCAGGTTCGTTTGATTTAACCTTGTTTGGTTCGTACGCGCTCTAGAATCAAATTCCAACGTTCTGATGAACACATCTTCAGTATCGTTCAGGTCTCCACCAAGTACAGTTCTGATGTTCAATCCATCAGCAATTTGGAACTGCAAGAAGGAGTTGATGTTTGCGAAATAAGTCTTCTGGTAACGGTCGGTATTGTCAAGCTTTGTCGCTGGACCTGCATCACCTGAACCACCGATACCGTTCTGGTCTCTTCCGTAGTGCCAATCTTGAGCAGTCATACCTGGCTCAAGCGTGTAGATACTGTTGTTGAATGGAGCATCTCCACCTCTGTAGCCATTATCAAATGGATTATTGAGTCGAGATGGTACAGTAATGTCCGAGTTATCCGTAGTCAATCGTACTCCAGAATCAGCTAAAGCTTGTCTCTGACGGTCTAGATCCTGCACAAAAGCGATAGACTCTTCTGTATGGTAAATTGGGTGAACACTATAGGCTCTAAGGAGATCGCGCATGTCATGTCCAACAATGTCTCTATTGCTGTAATTTCCATTAAAGCTCAGTCCAGCTTTAAAACGCTCTCCGATATTTCCGTTCACATTCAAACGTGCGTTGTAGCGCTCAAATCCTTGAGTGATTACAATGCCATCAGTGTTGAGGTAACCAACAGATGCGTAGTACTTCACGTCGTCTGAACCACCACTAATATTGAAGTCATGACTTTGAGAATTACCTGATCTAAACAACCAGTCTTCAACAGCCACTACACCTGGTGAGTTTCTAAAAGCATTGATTCTGTAGTCAACGAGAGCTGGATCAACCTCAGAAACATCATAAGTTCCATTTGCTATCCCATTTTCCAAAGCAGTTGCCCATTCGCCAGCTGTTTGAAGCTGCTCTACATCTCTAACATATCTGTGCGATGTACTTGCGTAAGCGTTGTAGCCGATTTTAGCTTTGCCTGTACTACCACTCTTTGTGGTTACAAGTACAACACCGTTCGCTCCACGTGAACCGTAAATCGCAGCTGAGGCAGCATCCTTGAGTACTTCCAAACTCTGGATATCATTCGGATTGATTGTAGCGATACTTCCAGAAATCGGAAAACCGTCGACAACAATAAGTGGATTAGAAGCTCCAGAAATAGAAGAAGCTGCTCTAATCTGAATCTTTGGATCTGCACCAGGGGCACCATCTTGATTCTGAATTAATACACCTGATAGCTTACCTGCAAGTGCGTCATCTACACGTTGTGCTTGGATTGCCGCGATTTCAGTTCCACCTACTTGAGCGATTGCTCCAGTGTTGTGAGACTTCTTACGTGTACCGTATCCAACAACAACAACTTCATCAAGCAATGCAGAGTTAGTTCCCATTGTGATGTTGTAAGAAGCCTGTGGCCCGACAACAATTTCTTGAGACTTATAACCTGTGTAGCTAAACACAAGGACATCACCATCATTGGCATTTAAAGTAAAATTGCCGTCTACGTCGGTAGCTGTACCAGTAGAAGTACCTTTAATAATTACAGTCACTCCAATGAGTGGCTCGTTATTATCAGCAGCAGTAACTGTTCCTGTAATTTCTTTGACTACTTCAACAGTAGCTTCATCAACACTCACAGTGTTGTTGGACCAGGCAGTAAGGCCTGGAATTAAAAAAAGTAGAAAAACCAACATCTTGGCTTTCCCGACTCTATCGCGTGTTCGTAAACATCTCGGGTACATGATTCGGAGTTTAATTAAGGTTGAGGGTCTTTATCCTTTGAGCAAGGATTGATTTGCATTGGATGGTTAAGCAAATCGGAGACAAGTTTTTGAAACACCATTATGATCACTTTACTATGATGTCCGACGTATTGATGGAGTCGAAATGGATAGGTATCTCAAGAAATTGATCTTGAGAGATCATAGTTATCGACAAGTACTGGTGCATATACATATCGATAGTTCGCTGCTGCTAACTCGTGTTGTATTGATGTTTCATAACTGTGAGGTTTTTGCTTGTTCAAGTAAAGATTGCAAGGTGTGCCTGCAGACTCATTTGAACTTCTATTGAACCTCTCCAACGGCATTTGCGTCAGTGTGCGTTAGAACCTTCAAAAACTGTGGGGAGGCAGAAAATTGGTTTACTAAAAACTGGTCAACCAAGAATTGGTCAACCAACGACTGGTAGGCCGAAGTTACTCGTTCCCTCCACTATTCCAAATATTTCTCTCTTTTTTCCGTTGCCACACAATCAAACACCGCCAGATTGTGCAAAAACAACTAATATCCGAAGTCCAGCACTCTGAAAAAGTAATGTTAACCGTTTTAAAAGACCATCTTCAAACAAGAAACAAGGGTTGTTGCGGCTACGAGCTTACCTACTAGTAACCATCCTAACACACGCGACCTACCTTTATTTTCTAGCTGTTACGACCAGAAGGCACCTCACTCATCTTGAGAATTGTCCTATCCAAGGGGCAAACGATAATGAACATCGCGTTTCCGAAACACCTCCCCATTTCTTGGAAATCGAGTAGCAGAGCCCTGTACTCCAAGGCGACGAAGCCTAATGCCCAACTTTAGTAGCTGAAGCCTTTTGCACTTTCCCTCTAGTCAAGTATCTCCTTAATACGCCGCCTTGCACGCTATGCACATCGAACTCGACTACAAAGGCTTTTTCATCAATCGTTGAAAGCAACCTGGTCAATCTTCGCAAGTCAATTCGATTAACAATTGTATGAATAATCAAACGCTCTTCGGTATGCCCCTCTCTTCCAAATCCGCCTTGACCTTTGTAGATCGTCATCCCAGCACCTAATGTGCTTAAGATAGCTTGTTGAATTTCCTCACTTTTACTTGAGACAATGGTCACTCCGATGAAGTCCTCGAATCCCCTGATAACTGTATCTGTCACTTGAGCAGTGACTAGAAAGGCCAGTGTTGAGTACATCGCAGTTTCAATAGACACAAGTGCAGCTGTGATAGAGAAGAGCACGACGTTAAATCCGAAAATTACTTTCCCGATCGAAATCCCGAAACGGTCGTTAACGAATATTCCGAGCACTTCTGATCCGTCAAGGACTGCCCCATTTCGAATTGTAATACCTATACCTATTCCAAGTAGTAAGCCACCAAAGATTGAAATGAGTAATTTATCTTCCGTTACTACTTCAAAATGACCAAACTCTAATGCTAATGCGAAGAGAGCGATGCTAAAAATTGACTTTATTACGATCCGCTTTGAAACTGTAAAATATGCAAGAATCAGGAAAGGAATACTAAGCAGTGGGAGCATTACTGATACTCGAAGCCCAAAAAGTACATTGCACAAAATCGCTATACCGGTAACTCCACCATCTAAAAAGCCGTTCGGCAACAGAAAAGCTTCGAGTCCTATACTGGCGATAGCAACACCTAGGATTATGTTTACGAATTCAAATAGGGAAGAGCGAGCAGAAGTGTTATTCATCGAAGTGTAAGGTACTAGCACATATTACTTTATTGTTCAAATAATACATCAGCAAGAAGGTCATGGTGATGAAAAAGCACCTTGTTTCTCAAGCTTACTCAAAGGAGACACCAGCACTTAAAACAAATTAGATAAATACCCTTTGCGACTACCCCTGTCCTCCCCCACTCCTCTTCTTCAACTCTTTTTCAATATCATTAAAATTGAGCCCATTGGCCTTGAGAAGAATTAGCAGGTGGTAGATCAAATCTGCGCTTTCATACACGAGTCGGTCTTTATTGTTCGCTATCGCTTCTATGACTACTTCAACAGCTTCTTCACCTACTTTTTGGGCGACTTTATTCATCCCTTTTTGATAGATCTTGTTCGTATAGGAGCTTGGATCATTGGAGTCTATTCGCTCGGATACCAGCTCATCCAATTCATATAAAAAGCCTTTAGCCGTTTCTTCATTAAAACAAGTCGTACTCCCTGTATGACAGGTTGGACCTTGCGGAAGTGCTTTGATCAGAAGTGTATCTTGGTCACAGTCTGACATAATTTCTTCTACCAGTAGAAAATTACCAGACTGCTCTCCTTTTGTCCAAAGCCTTTGTTTGCTCCGGCTGTAGAAGGTCACTCGACCTGTTGCTCTTGTTTTGGCGAAAGCTTCTTTGTTCATGTAGCCAAGCATAAGTACTTGTAGACTTAGATTATGCTGAATTACAACTGGTATTAGGCCATTACTTTTATCGAAATCTAGGTTCATCGTACTGGAATATTTTGAGTTTTTAGATACGTTTTGAGTTCGGGTATTTTAACCTCGCCGTAGTGAAAAATACTTGCTGCAAGCCCAGCAGAAATTCGGGTTCGTTGAAAAAGAGAATTGAAATGCTCCATGGTTCCAGCACCGCCTGAAGCGATTACGGGAAGCTGAACTGATTTGCTGACAAGATCTGTTAATTCCAACGCGAATCCAGCTTTTGTACCATCCTGATCCATTGAGGTTAGCAGGATCTCACCAGCACCTCGGTCTTCTGCTTCCATTGCCCAGCCTATGGTCTGCAATGGGGTAATCTCTCTCCCTCCATTGACAAAAACACGCCACTCTCCTTCCACATATTTGGTATCAATCGCGAGTACCAAAGCTTGACTGCCAAAGCGAGCTGCAATTTCGGAGATGAGCTCAGGACGTCTGACCGCTGCTGAGTTCACAGATACCTTGTCAGCACCTGCAGCAAGTAGCCTCGCAGCATCATCGACAGCGCTTATTCCTCCACCAACGGTGAAAGGAATGTTTACGACAGCTGCTATTCGTTCAACGAGTTTCAGCAGGGTTCTTCGCTTTTCAACGGTCGCAGTGATATCAAGGAAGACAAGTTCATCTGCTCCTTCGTCAATGTACCGTTTAGCTAAATCAACAGGATCACCTGCATCTCTGATTCCAACAAAATTGACACCCTTCACCGTTCGACCGTCTTTGATATCAAGGCAAGGAATAATTCTTCTTTTTAGCATAAGGCGCTTAATTCTTTAAGTTGAATTTTACCTTCGTAAATAGCCTTACCGATAATTGCCGCTTCACATCCAATAGATTTCAAGTGGAGTAAATCTTGAACACTGCTGACTCCCCCACTCGCCACCAATTGGATCTTAGTTTTAGCGAGGATCTCTTTGTATAGCTCAATTGATGGACCTTGTAGCATCCCGTCTTTTGCAATGTCTGTACAAATCACTTGGGAGATGCCTTGAGCCACATAAGCTGAGATGAACTCCACAACATCGAGGCTAGATTTTTCAGTCCAGCCTTGACTGGCAATCATACGATTCTTACAATCAGCACCGAGTACAATTCGGTCTGCACCATACTGCTCAAGCCAAGCAAGAAAAAGCTGTTTGTTCTTTACTGCAACGCTACCGCCTGTAATTTTTTGGGCTCCTGAATCAAAAGCAACCTTAACATCTTCCTTTCGCTTCAAGCCACCTCCGAAATCTACTTCTAAGGATGTCTTGCTACAAATAGACTCAAGAATCTTATGGTTGACGATTCTCCCAGAACGAGCACCGTCTAGATCTACCAGGTGCAGAAATTTGATTCCGTGATCTTCATATGCCTTAGCTACTTCCAAAGGGGATTGGTCGTAAACGGTCTTTTTAGAATACATACCTTGCTCTAAGCGCACACACTTACCATCAATAATATCAATTGCTGGAATAATTCTCATAAGGCTAAGAAATTGAGGAGTAGTTGGTTACCTACATTGGCAGACTTCTCCGGGTGAAACTGAGTAGCGTAAAAATTATCACGATTGAGTGCAGCGCTAAAAGGCGAGATGTAATCACAAACAGCTTGCGTTTCATCACCTAACTCAGCACAATAGCTGTGAACGAAATAGAAATCATCGACACCACTTAGGTTTTGAAATAGCGGTCCCCTCAGCTGCTCTAAATCATTCCATCCCATGTGAGGTACAAGCCCATTTGTAGGAAAGCGTTTCACTGAAGCATTGAAGATTCCTAGACACTCGGTATCTTTTTCCTTTGAAACCTGACACATGAGTTGTAGACCCAAACAGATCCCTAGCACTGGTTGCTTCAACGATGGGATGAGTCTATCGAGTCGATTTGCTTTGAGCGACTTCATAGCCCAGGATGCATCGCCCACACCAGGAAGGATAACACGATCTGCCGCTCTAATCTTTGCGTGATCTGCAGAGAGCACAACCTCTTGCCCAAGCCGCTGAAATGCATTCTGAACAGAGCGTACATTTCCTGCACCGTAGTCAATAACAGCAATCATAATATTCCTTTTGTACTTGGTATCCCCTCTTGGCCAGTCTTTCCAATGGCCATTCGAATTGCTTTAGAAAAAGCTTTGAAGATTGATTCGATCTTGTGATGTTCATTTTCTCCTTCTGCCTTGATGTTTAGGTTGCAACCTGCCGCATCTGAAAAGGATTTAAAAAAGTGCATGAACATTTCAGTAGGCATTTTCCCGATCATCTCGCGATTAAACTGGGCATCCCAGACTAACCAAGGCCGGCCACCAAAATCTATTGCAACTTGCGCCAAGCAATCATCCATAGGCAGAAGAAACCCATAACGCTGAATACCTTTCTTACTACCTAAGGCACGTTTAAACACCTCACCTAAGGTTATTGCCACATCTTCAATTGTGTGATGTTCATCGACCTCTAAGTCCCCCTGTGCGACTATATTTAAATCAACTTCAGCATGGCGAGCAATTTGCGCTAACATGTGATCAAAAAAATCAATACCTGTCGATATTTTACTTTTACCCGTTCCATCAAGATCAATGGAAATTTCAATCGAAGTTTCAGATGTCGAGCGTTTTATTCTCGCCTGCCTTGGTCTTCCTTTCAGAAAGGAATACACCTCTTCCCACGAAGTAGTATTCAGCACAGCATCGGCGCTTGTGTTACCAATACAAATACCTTGCGCACCA
>CALDTK010000171.1 GCA_937924035.1 uncultured Saprospiraceae bacterium
CAGGGACACTTATATTTCTCTCCTGCGCCATTCTTCCAAACCAACTCTTGTCGTTAAACTCCCGAAATGTTTTGGCGCTGTCACTAAACTTAACCAAGGGTATTTGAAGACGCTTACCTATATATCTCTGCGCTTTTACAGCTTCTCCTTCAGCAAAGTATTTATTCAAACCATAGCGAAAGTAGTCAGGAAATAGTATCTTCCCTGGGCCCTTGCTGAGTACTTTCCAATCAGACACCTGTTCAGCAAATGTACGACCATATAGATCATGATCTCTCACAAACGCCATATTTTTCGTAAAACCAAGATCTCCTATTTTGTTAGGACACTCGAAACAGAACTTACCTACGCCTTCCATCACAGCAGCACTCATGTTTTTCACCCTATTCTTAACAATCTACTTTACTTTCCTGGCAAGCTTGGTTGCACCGCCCATGGCTGCACCGACACTTCTACCAGTAACTGCGCCTCTTAACCCACCACCACTAGCAGCCGATCCAATATTTGCAGCGACCCCAGCGCTGGCAGCTGCCATAACCCATGAGAAAACCATAGGGCTCAAAACATACAATGACGCAACCACCAAGTTATGAGTCAATACGGTCGTTATATTTTCCAATGTTTGGGCTGTATTCGTTCCGGTAAATACATAATCCATAGCCAACTGACCAGTCGCCCGTAACAACCCATCACCACCGGCAAAGAATTGATCAGCCAACACCTGGTCAGCCCAGCTAACAAGGGCCCATAACGCCGGCCAAAAGGAAATCGTAAATATCAATATCGTACCCTGCAAGAGAAAGTTGAAGGAGTACCCGCTAATCACAAATCCAAAAGGTAAAGCCATTACCACTAGCATTAGAATATAAGCTTGAAGCATAGGCAGACCAACAATCAGTACATCGACATACATCCCAGTAGTAAAAGCTGTTTTCATTAACTCATAGACCTGAAAATGATCTTCGACATTATTCAAATTCTTTGACAGAACACTACCGCCGGCATCCTTAAGTTGCGAAGCAGTTTCTGTGGTTAATGACTGACTAGTTCTTGTTTGCAAGGTGTAGGTACGTACAATCTCATCATCCCTATTGACTACTCCAAGTCCAGTTGTCAGTAACCTATCAATCCAATTCAAATTCTCTGTAGCTTCGGTAACAACAGCCGCACGAAACGCTGTCCAAAGGACGTTGCAATTTTGCTGCGTTGACACCGCCGTTGTCTGGTATTCCGGCTGAACATCACCACTAAAAGCCGGAGCTGGAGGTAGACCCGGAACAACACTCTGGGTATTTAGACTATCGTAGTACGTAACACGTAAGTACTCTGATCCTACATAATTCAAGTCAACACCTTCATCACCAGCTACCACGGTACCCAAGGCACCGGTTTCAACGTGTTTTGCGACTGCCTGAACCCTGCATTCATTTTCAAGTATATTCAGCAACGTTTTATTATCCGGGTCTTTTATATTACTCATCGCGAGAAACTTGCGAGTCGCCCTATATAGGTTATTATTTTGTGTGGCCACCTCCTTGATGACGGCCATAGTTAACCCTTGAGAAACGGACTGAGTGATGTACCACCACAACGGTATCCGTACATTATCAGTGCATATACTTTGTCCCCCTGTTACCGGTGCGTTGACGTTAGCATCGCCCGTGCTACCGGTATTACACGCCGTAGAGTTCGCCGGTTGACTAGGTTGCGCTAGATAGTCATTTTGATCATTCCATAAACTAATGGAGTTGGCCGCTTGTAGATCGACAGAAGCTGGCATCGCACCAAAGAAAAACACAAGGAACAGAACAAACAATTTCATTTCGAATTCAGCGAGTATACCCTCGCTGCTAATATTAGACATCGCCCCTCTACTTCGTGCCTTAACGAACGTTTGCGCGAGTATTAGAATAATGGGAATAAATACAATACCTGTCGCAATCAATAATGACCACAGTAGGTCATACATCTTCCAACCGACGATCATCGTATTCGCTTGTATCCAACTTTCCACTTGCATCGTCACATACTCCCGAATATTTGAACATATATGACAACTTCAGCCGCAAAATAGAATCCCATCCATCGCCACCTTGCAGATCCAATCTCCAATCCGCTCTGATGAAATATCAAACTAGAAACTGGCTTCCAAAATATAATGAACACAGATCCAACTACCAATACCCGCGCCACTTGAAAATGTGAAGCAAAGTTGAGCAACGCATTCTTCTTATTTTCTATTGAATCAACATTTACGCTGGCAGTCATCTCGCCTGTTTTGAATAGAACAAAAACGCCGAAGCAAAAAACGACAACCATTCCCCCGTATTTTGCCAGTCGTTTGATCATTGTTCATTACTAAGAACTGGTCTATCGAAGACCGGATTAACTACGTTGGGACGACGACTAGACACTGTGGATGAACGACCATTCTGGCTTCGCAATGCGTCATAACTCAACACTGCTCCCGCAACGTTACTTGCCAGCTTATTTTGTGTCTCCAAACCCCACATCAAGTCATCAATCTCAGATCTGATCGTATCTAACAACTCATCTGCCACTGAAGATGCCTGTGTATAA
>CALDTK010000172.1 GCA_937924035.1 uncultured Saprospiraceae bacterium
AGAGTGTTCTCACGGGCATACTGTTCTTGTACGTACTTGACTGCGTCCATCGGATGATCTTTTTAAAGCGCGGCAAAGGTAATACGGTTTATTCAATCCGCAAGTACCTATTTTCAATTGTTAGCTTCTGTTTTTTAACTATAGCAGCAACGTTACATATCCCGTCAGTTTTTCTTTACCATTTAGGCCAGTAAGGCTTACGACATATAGGTAAACGCCCCCTGGAGCTCTACCTCCATTTCTTTGGCTAGTACCGTCCCAAGACTCATCAATGTCGTTCGTTTCAAAGACAAGTTCACCCCAGCGGTTGAAGATCTGCATCTCAAACGAACTGATGTATCGAGTGTAGCCTGTTCCTTTGAAAAACTCATTGGTCCCATCTCCGTTGGGGGTGAAGGCATTAGGGAGGAAATAAGTCTGAAAAGGATTAATGTTTAAGAACTGAGTTGTTGAATCCAAGCAGCCATTTAGGTGGCTGACAACCAAATCAATCTCATACGCTCCAGTGTCAGGGAAAGTGAATACAGGATTCTCTTCTCTACTGACACCTAGGCTATCAAAAAACCATTGCCAGCTGACTGCTGCAAAGCTCTGATCAAAGAAGAAGACATCTGGATCTAAGATGTTGATCTCATTGGGAACGAAACGAAAGTCGGCGACCGGGCTCTCAAGCACCCGCACAGGAACAGCTAATTGCGTATCTACTGAGCAACCGAACGGAGAGGTGGCACTGACATAAATTTGATAGGTTCCAGGCTCTGTGTAAGTAAAGTCTGGGTTCAACTCGGTTGAGGTATCACCGTTACCAAAATCCCAAAGAATTTCGTAATCGTCGGTGATTAACTCTAAGTCTTGCTGAAAGCTGACATTAGCAGGTAAGCAGGGCAAAGAATTATCTACGCTAACGAGTAGATCTGCTGGCACAGGAAAATATTGGAGCGTCTGCGATTCAGAAAAAGTGCAGCCATTATTATCTCTCACTGAGTGGGTGACGAACCTTGTTCCTGCCACAGGATATTGATAAACAGGGTTCTCTTCACTGCTTCTATCTCCATTACCAAAGTCCCAAGAATACCTGACTATGCTATCGGCTTGAGTTGATACGGCACCGGTAAATTCAACTGGGCCTATGATACAGGTGTCGTACGAGAAAGTAAAGTCAACCTCTGTTGGTGGCGAAATAACGATGTTAAAATTAGCAGTATCCGTGCAAGACAAGCCGGGATTCACGATTAGCTGACCTGGATACGTTCCGAAGTCAGGGAACTCTAAATCGAGAGCATTCAAATTACTGCTTACATCACCAATTACAGTATTGGGGATATTCCATTCAATCCTCTCGATGAAGGCTCGATCTGAAGAGATGTCAACAAGCCGAACAAGCTTATCACCACACACTAACACAAGATTAGGTGCAATACTATCTGCTCCTGAAACTGCGGTGAGACCCGCCGAAATCAAAGGATCACACTCTACAATATTGAATTGAAAATCGCGCCGCACAAAACCGATCAGCTCGCCGTTTCGAAATTCTTCGACGAGGATACAGAGTACGAATTGCCCAGTCGTTTGAGGATTCACTTGAAGCAATCCAGTTATCGGATTAATGTTGATGATCGGATTCCCTCCGTCAACTGGTTGGTTTGCATCGAATCCTGGAGCAAAAACGATTGGGTCGTACGGCGGTGGAGATTCTGGATTTGGAGTGACTCCAGCAAAACTTGTTGCTCCCGGATCTCTGAGAAGATTCCCTCCTCCGTAATATGGATCTGCTAGGCTATAACGCAATGTATCTCCATCTGCATCTGTTGCACTATGGTCAAACTCCAATAAAGAGTTTGCGCAGATCACAATTGGAGCAAAAAAGTTGAAGGTTGGTGAGGAGTTACACGATTGCTGTGCAATTGGAGTAATCTCTGTTAGATAGGTTGCCCCTGCATCTCCTGGGTTGATAATGTTAGATATGGATTCGTTTCTACAGCAGCGTTGGTACGAAATGGTATAGGTCTCCGTAGAGATCGGTAAATCGATCTCAATCGTGTAGACACCGCGCTCTACACATACGTCTGGAGGAAAAACCAAGCATGGATTATCAACCTCTATATCCAACAATTCAATCTCTAAACCAGTAGTAGGTATTCCAGGCGTACGATACAATTCATTACCTCGAAATATTGACATTTCAAACTGCGTCTGCGAGCGTGGATCTGAATCAAACAGCGCTCCGTTACCAAAGCAATCTCTGTAAATGAAGATTTTCACTTCGTAGGTACGCGTATTCGCATCGGGCTGCCCGATACACTGATATGTGATCTCACCACCAACGATGTGCCTCGCGAAAAGAGACTCACCAGCACCCGTGAAAAGGAAAAGCAGAAGAAGCCTAAAGAAAATTGTCTGCAGTGTTCGCATACGAAGAGGTAAGTTAATAGTGTTAACGCTTAAACAAGGTCGAAACGTTGTGTTTTGATCAAAACTTTGTCCGATACCTGCAATTCTTTTACTTGTGACTACCAAATACGACACTACTTTGAACGATATGTTTCAACTAGGGGAAACACTTAGTGCCCTCGAAGCTGGAAAAATGATCCTTTATCCCACCGATACGGTGTGGGGGCTTGGTTGCGACGCAACCAATATTGCGGCCATTCACCAAGTTCTCGAATTGAAAGAAAGACCGATTGGAGGAGGACTGATATGCTTGGTCGATTCATTGAGCATGCTTGAGAAGTATACAGGAGAGATACATCCTCGACTTAAAACGCTGCTTTCACACCACACGCGTCCTCTCACAGTTGTGTACGACCACGCCGACGGTTTGCCAAAAGAGCTTTTTGCCGCCGATGGTTCGATTGCTATTCGAATTACTAGCGACCCTTACTGCAAAGCACTCATCGAGTCTTTCGGAAAACCTATCGTTTCATCTTCTGCAAACAAGAAGGGACATGAACACCCGACTCATTTCGGAGCAATAAGCTCTGAAGTGATTCGAGCGGTTGGACATGTCGTGCGGTATAGACAACGTGAAAAATCAAACGCCTTACCTAGCATCATTGCTCGCTGGACGAAGCAAAACGAAATAGAACCCATACGCGAGTGAGACCTAGTGACTTCAACCCTAAAAATGGTTTGTTACAACTCTCATTTTCAAATGGGACTGCCTTCTCGATAGACTTGAATAAGAGCTATCACAGAGAAGAAAGCTTTTATGTAGACTTGTTTTGGGAGGAAAGTCAACAGAGTATTTCCCTGAGTTTAGCACTTCACCCTAAAGCTGGCGATCTTTTTTTAGACTCATGTACACTTGAGTGGCCATTGATTGCTGGATTTCCTGAAGAGGTTCTGATGCAAGGATTTTCAAATCCAGCAAAAAATAAATGGAGCAACCTTCGAGAGGCAACGCCAACATTAAGCTTTTTGGAACGACTAGCGGCAGCAAGGATAAATGCTTACGAACCTCTACCCCATCCTTCCTTGAAAAAAGCAAGTTATCAGGCTATTTCTTTACGTAATAATCAGTTCACGCTAGAAGCTAAAAGTACAGATGAAAGTGCTGCCCTGACTGTCTTTTCAATCTCAAACGACGGTAGCAAGCTGATCGCCGAAAATCAATCTTCAGGTTACCAGTTAAGACACTCTTTCCCTGCTTTTGAACTTCAATTTACTACTAGTAGGAAACGGGCTACCGCAACCAAAGAGGTCGGTAAATCAGTCTTTTCTGCTGGAATAACTCCAAACTGTATATCTAAGGGCAAGCTAGAAGCGCTAAGTCAAAGCGCCTTTTTTGCAGAAGAAAACTTGAGAAGTGTGGTGCTTCAAGAGCATGAAGCTACTTGCCCAGCAGGGGGAGGTTTTGACGTAAGTCTATTTTCTACTTTCGCCAAAACTTGCCTTGCATCACAGGTTTTAGCTGGTATTTCGTTAAATCCATTCGTTGTTCCAGCCAATACGACAACCAAAGGATTGAAGACTGAAAAAGAGGCTCGGTTCAAACGTTGGTCCCCCAGCCTTAAGAAGTACGTTTATCCAGTCAATCTTAGCGATGAAGATTCTATGCGAACTTGCGAACAGCATTTGCTTCGCTTCTATCATCTAGGCTACCGGTATTTCATACTCAATGACATTGCGGCCTCTTTGCGTGAAAGCATTGATACGGCAACCACAGGACAACAGCTCAACAAACGACTAGACATGCTGAAAAGGGTCCTCCCTCAAGCTACTATAGTCTTAGATGACCTCTGCGCATCTGATGTTCTCTTAGGCTTTCAAGGATTTCGGTCAAATCCACCACTGAGATCAGAACTTCCTTGGCTTGCACGTATGGCAGGGCTAGGTAAAGCATCGCTGAAAACGAATAAGGCTAACCCTTTCCTACTCGCTCACACTGAATACGTAACACTGAAAATTGGTGAGCTTAGCGAGATACATAAGATAATTGATCTGTCAGAACATGCGTTTGAATCGAGTACATGGCTTGGCCTGGAGACAACAATTGGCACCGACGATTATCCAACTAGCGCAGTTGGCGTGCGATAAGCTGTGTGCCTTGAACTGCTTCTAATGCTTTTTGTACAAACGGATCTTGTTGAAGGCGCATTCTTTGAGCTGCATCTTGGCTAGAAGACTTTTGCATGATCGCCATATTGAATTCTTGGGCAAGCTCCTCTTCATAGTAGGCCCATTGATCATCGTTGAGGTCTATCTGCGCAGATGATAAAATCTTCCTGAACTCAGGCATCAATTTGCCAGCAGATTTCAAAGCAGTCTTGTCTTCGATATATTCAAAAATGAAAGGCTTCAAATATTGACGTGCTTCTGCAAAATTCGGCTCATTGATTCGCTTTGAGCTTGTCACTTCAATATCTGGTGATATGCCGCCGCCACTAAAAACAGAACGTCCTGATGAAGTCACGTACTGTTTTGGCGAAAGCTGATTTAAGCTGTCAAAGCCTGCACGATACGCTCCGAAATCGGCGTAGTCTCGTTGAATAGATCGCCCGGATGGCGTGAAATACCTAGCCACGGTGATGTGAAGCGCTCCCCCATTCTTAAGTGGATAAAGCTCTTGCACCAAGCCCTTCCCGAAAGAACGCTGACCGATAACCATTCCTCTATCCCAATCTTGTACTGCGCCAG
Organism: uncultured Saprospiraceae bacterium; assembly: GCA_937924035.1. GTDB lineage: Bacteria > Bacteroidota > Bacteroidia > Chitinophagales > Saprospiraceae > CALDTK01. The sequence goes on from CALDTK010000172.1 coordinate 5,137, forward strand.
CTAGAATCTCACTTGCAGAGGCTGTACCGCTATCAATAATCACGGCCACATTCTCAACATTGAAAAAGACCCTTCCTGTCGTATTGTACTCCTTTCGAGGACTATGTTCACCTTCCGTGTATACGAGGAGGCGACCTTCATCTGGAAAAAGTTGGCTCAATACGTTGACTGCTTCTTGTAGATACCCTCCACTGTTACCGCGTAAATCTATAATCAGGTGCTTGGCAGACGAATCTTGCACTAGTCTCTCCACCTGTTGCATGAATTGCTGGTAGGTATCGGTGGCAAACTGCTGAATGCGAACGTAAGCGATATCCTTCTCCAAAATCAAACCTTCGCTTACCGTAGGAATTACCATCTCACGAGGCGATAGACTAACAGGCATTAAGTTGCCTTGGCCTGGTCTATACAGCTGCACCTGCACAGCTCCTTCCGGCAAAGATTCAAGTATAGATTTCACTTTACTGAGTGAATATCCTTTGCCACTCAATACTGAATCCGCAACTGAGATGATACGATCAGAAGTCAATATCCCTGCCTCCTTCGCAGGACTGTCAGACAGGGCATTAACGACCACAACGCTATCTCTCACCATTAGCACTTCTACCCCTATGCCAGTCGCGGTGCCGTTAATTTGATTTTTGTGAGCTGCTAATTTTGAAGGAGAAACGTAAGAAGAATGCGGATCTAGCTCAGCTAGGAGGTTATTGATTGCCCCATCTACGATCGCTTCACGGTTAACATCATCGACGTATTTCGCTTCAATGTAGCGGAGTATTTCTTCAATCGATCCTACGCCGTAGGAACTTGTAGCATTCTCATCAACCGCTGTAATTTCGACAGCCGGGCTTGGTGGCTGCTCTAGCGTCACCCCGACAAGTAATCCAGCAACTAAAAGTCCTGCTCCAGCGAGCGGTAACCAGATAAACCAAGAAGGACGTTTTGAGGCTTTGTACATGAGCAGAATGCTAAGTATTGGCAAATATGCGGAACACGGACTACTTGAGTACGTAATATCTAGAGTCGGAGTAAGGTTTTACTTTTTGCATGGCTTGGTTATTGACGACCCAAAAGTATATATGGTGATTTGCCGATCAAGTTTGGCTATTCTTTTTGCGGTGTTGACCATTGGGTTTACGCAGGCCAGCCCTGTGTCGAGCGACACTTTAATGCCAAGTAGCATCACCTACGCCGGTTACCGAATTTACATCCGTAAAGTGACGGTGATTAAACAAAAGGGCAAGGAGTTTTTACTCGGAATGGAGGTTATCAATACGGGCAAACGTCCTATTTCCTTCGGTCCTGGGTTCCCCGCGCGTTTTTTACAAACTCGTTTTGACGAAAGTCTAAGTGCCTCAGGATTGCTCCCACTAGGTTTACAAATACGGGAAGGCTTACTGAATACGCGTGAGACCCTAGAAGTTGGTGATTGGAAAACGGGCGTAGAGTTGATTGTCCGCTCGGATGTCGAAATTGAACATGAAAAGTTGACAAAGGATGACTTTGAGCAGGTTCAAACAACGATAAAGCGCAAAAAGACCTCTCCAATTGGGCAGGTGAAAGAAAGTGAGTCTTCTTACGCCAAAACACAAGAAGATTGTGTCGATCTGATGCTATCTGAGGTTAAAATCTTACAGCAAACGAAAAAATTCGCGACTGTACAGCTCACGATTTCAAATTCAGGTGAGCAGGACTTTCCTCTCAAAGATGTAAATGAAGGCTTGAGTCTAACCCTATTTGTAAGTGGCTCTCCTCGAATCTCAAGCTCGTCCAAGAAAATCCAGCAGCTCAACCTCGCCGATCGCCTTTCCATGCAGGGGAAACAGGCCTTAAGTCAAGGCGAGAATGTCGTATTGGTGGAACGAGTGAACATTGCTGATGCAACCCGATACACGGCTGTATTCATTGCACAACTCGACAGCGGACAAGTAATATCAGAGTGTATTGAGACCAACAATGAAGGTCATGCCCTACTCTTCGAGAATTAGATAAAGCGCTTGCGGTGAACGCCAGCCATGTACTTTGCTAATCGCATCACTTGGCAAGAGTAGCCGAATTCGTTATCGTACCAGACGTAGACCGAAAGCCCGAAGCCATCGCTGCTTACGCGTGTTGAGGGCGCATCGAACACAGTTGTAGAACTCTCGCCTACGATGTTGCTACTCACATACTCTTCGGAAGTGCTGTAACGTATTTGCTCAGAAAGTGGTCCGTTGAGACTTGCTTTTCTTACGAGTTCGTTGACTTCTTCACGATTCACTTTGCGGCTGGTCGTGATGTTCATGATAACAAGGCTACCGTTTGGTACTGGTACACGAACTGCATTGCCTGTCAACTTGCCTTCTAGACTAGGGATAACCTTGACAACCGCTTTTGCCGCGCCTGTTGAAGTAACCACCATGTTGAGAGGAGCTGATCGACCTCGACGAGGCTTTTTGTGGAAGTTGTCAAGTAAATTTTGATCGCTCGTGAAAGCGTGAATCGTTTCTATGTGAGCTCTTTCGATTCCAAGTTCATCATGGAGAACCTGCATAAGGGGAGCAACTGCGTTTGTCGTACACGACGCTGCAGAAGCTAAGCGGACTTGCTTCCAATTGTATTTCTCGTGGTTGATACCGACAACGATGTTCGGTACTTCATCTCCAGGAGCCGTGAGAAGGACTGAACGAATGCCTGACTGAAGATGACGTTCTAGTCCGGCACGATCACGCCATACTCCGGTGTTATCAATCAACAATGCATCACGGATACCGTAGTCCTTGTAGTCTATTTCCTCTGGCTTATTCGCAAAAATAACGGGGATGTGATTGCCATTGATGATAAACCCTTCAGCATCGGGTGAGACCTCTGCCATTCCAGCGAATCCACCATGAATACTATCTGTTTTGAGTAATGAAATTCTCTTACTCAGTTCTAGGTGACGGTCTGAAAGTTTCGCACGAAGTACGATTGCTCTCAGTCGCAATTGGTTTCCGCGACCTGTCTGCTCGACCAATAAGCGGGTTACCGCTCGGCCGATTCTTCCGAACCCGTAGAGTACAACATCACAGCCGCTGTCTTCATCCGGTTTGGTCAGTTCTTCCGTTGAAGAAAACCCCTTCAATCGATCACTTACAAATGCATCAAGATTGTCGAACGAATTAGACTCTGCTAGCCATTCCGTTGCGAGTCGACCTAAATCTACTTTACAAGCTCCTAGGTCTTCAATTTGTGCAACTGAATATGCTATACTTAGCGTAAGATCGATATCGATTGGTCTCGATGAGTAAGAGTGAGAGTCTTCGTGAGCCCTCAACATTTCGCTAGGGCGAGTATCATAGATCTGATGCCGAAATAGCGTGAGGTCTATACCTCTGTCAAATCTCAGTTCGCCTACAACTTGTAATAAATCGAGCGCTGTTTTTTCTCGTTCGCGCCAACGTGCGAGTTCGAGATTGCGCATCTGGCGTATTTCGGAGGAATTGCTTTCCATAAATGGCTTCAGGTAGGGGCTGCAAAAGTATCAAGAATAATGAAAAATGCCCTGCATCCAGTCTTGGTTGCAGGGCATTGGATCTATTGATCAAGCACAAATACTGTGCTAGTCACAAGGATGACTTAGGCGCCTAAGTAATTCTTAAGCAACTTGCTCTTATTTTGAGTTCGGAGCTTGTTGATTGCCTTGTCTTTGATTTGACGGACGCGCTCGCGCGTCAAGCCAAAACGCTCTCCGATATCTTCAAGCGACATTGGGTGAGGGACTCCGATTCCGTAGTAAAGCTTGACCACATCAGCTTGACGATCAGTGAGGGTTCCTAATGAACGTTCGATCTCACGGCTGAGGCTTTCACCATATTCGAGGTGACGATCAGTGCTCAAGTTGTTCTTGTCATCAAGAACATCTAGAAGTGAGTTGTCTTCACCTTCAACGAATGGAGCATCCATTGATACGTGACGTGCTGCCACACTAAGTGTTGTTTCAACCTCAGAGGTAGGAATGTTGAGCATCTCAGCTAGCTCATCACTTGATGGCTCGCGCTCATATTCTTGCTCAAGCTCGCTAAATGCTTTGTTGATTTTGTTGAGTGATCCCACTTTGTTGAGCGGAAGGCGTACGATACGACTTTGCTCTGCAAGTGCTTGAAGGATAGATTGACGAATCCACCATACTGCGTAGGAGATGAATTTGAATCCACGCGTCTCATCAAATCGCTGTGCAGCTTTGATGAGTCCAAGATTACCCTCGTTGATCAAATCAGAGAGGCTAAGGCCTTGGTTTTGGTATTGCTTAGCAACGGATACCACAAAACGCAAGTTTGCTTTTGTTAGTTGCTCGAGGGCAGATTGGTCGCCACGCTTGATGGCTTGTGCGAGGCTAACCTCTTCTTCGGGGGTAAGTAGATCTACTTTTCCGATTTCTTGAAGATACTTCTCGAGAGATTGACTTTCTCGATTGGTAATCGACTTTGTGATTTTCAGTTGTCTCATTCAGGAGTTTTGGCTGGTGTAAGAGCGTGAAATCTTGATCCATTGCTGCAATCAGACTACACGTATGGCAGTGAACGCCTTCTGGCATTCAAAGTTTTGGGAGGTTTAGCGTTTCAGAGTTTGGGATCAATCAACCGTTGAGTAGAACTTTGCGGGGGCTTAACAGTACTCTCGCGTTTTTTCGATTGAATTACAAAGGTACCCGTATCTCCAACGCCGATCAAGGGTTGGAAGTCGAAATCAACTAGACAGGGTACATCTGGCATAGTACGGGGGATAAATGGATGCATTCGTTAAATCCTTAATTCATACCGTTGCCTAAAAGTTCCCCAACTTTTGGAAAAATCGGCACGGGGGCTTTAATTACCACCTTGTTATGACCATATTGTCAGAAAAAATGACTTATATGCGCTTTCATTGCAGCTAGTAGACTTTCTTACAGCACAACATCAGACCACATGCCCCGAGTAAAAATCCAGTTAGAAGAACTTTTCAAGAGCTCCCCTAGGATGCTTTATCAATTTATTACAGATCCAGCTTGCCTTGTACGTTGGTTCTGTGATGAAGCCGATCTGGAAGCTGATCGTTACGAATTTGTTTGGGATGGCCACCCAGAAATGGCTACCCTCGACGAAACGGAAGAGGATGCCCGCATCCGTTTTAAGTGGGATGACTCAGACGATCCAGAAGAGTATCTAGAATTTAAGATGTACAAAGCTGGAGTAACTGACCAAACCGTACTCGAGGTGCACGACTTCTGCGATGACGACGAGGTTGCCGATTCAGAAACACTCTGGAAAAGCCAACTTAAAAGACTCAAGCAGGAAATCGGAGGATAAGAAGCGCTCTTTATTGAGTCGTTTGTTCACAATTGACTCAGCAAAAAAATCTTGGAATCAAATTAAGCAGAAACTGGAGCCAATCTGACGATCAGGCCTTCCATATCATCTGATAACTTCAATTGACAACCTAACCGGCTGTTGTCTTCGACGTGGAATGCTTGGTCTAGCATGTCCTCTTCGTCTTCGTTCATTTCGGATAGCTCGTGATCACTTTCTACGTACATGTGGCAGCTTGCGCAGAGCGCCATACCCCCGCATGTACCTTCCACTGGAAGTTCACTTGCTTTACACAACTCCATCATGTTCAGAGCCATGTCTGTAGGAGCCTCTAGTTGGTGCTTTTCACCGTCTCTGTCTATAACGGTGATGTTTATATCTGCCATACTGATCTATTAGCGCCTAACGGCCAACAAAGTTCGCTGCGCGTTTTTCGACAAATGCAGATGCTCCTTCTCGGAAATCCTCCGTGTTGCAGCACTTGCCAAAATTATGCACCTCTGCTGCATAGCCATCCATTGAGTTGTCAGCGAATGCATGTACACTCTCAATCACTCCAGCAACCGCTATTGGCGCCTTGGTTTCGATCTTGGCAAGAATTTCCTTGGCCTTCGCGAGTTCCTCACCTTGTGGAACGACGTGGTTTACTAGACCCAGTCTGCCAGCTTCTTCTGCACCGATCATGTCTGCAGTCAGGAGTAACTCGATGGCTTTCGTCCGGCCGATCAGCTCAACAAGGCGCTGAGTCCCTCCATAACCTGGAATCAAACCAAGGTTTACTTCAGGTTGTCCAAAACGGGCACGTTCGCCTGCTATGCGCATGTGGCAAGACATGGCCAGTTCGCAGCCAGCGCCAAGTGCATAGCCTTGAATTGCAGCAATGACTGGGATTGGGCAGCGCTCGATAGCCATGAAAATGTTCTGGCCTTTTTCGCTCATGTTTCTACCCTGATTGCCCGTAAGCGATAGGAACTCTTTGATGTCTGCTCCGGCAACAAAGCTCTTTTCTCCAGCTCCTGTAAGAATTACTCCCCGCAGGCCTTCCATTTGTTTGAGGTCGTTGTTGAAGAGTTGACCAAGTTCGCTCATTACCGTCACATTGATAGCATTGAGTGCATCTGGACGATTGATGGTGACGATTAGGATATTTCCTTCTCGCTCAGTAAGGAGGGATTTGTATTCAAGCATTGTGCGAAAGTAAGCGGCTGATCGGTAAAATTTAGCGCCATTCCGATGCAAGTCTTCTGCAACTAAATGTCAGTATTGAAGAAAGGTAAATTGAACTAAACGCTCAATTATTTGAGTCGCTTCCCTTCGATAGCGACTACGCCAGCTCCAACAGGAGGTCGTTATTTACGAGTTGGTCTGCCCAACATCTCGGCAATATCAATTACCCTACGTCTTCCTCTTCTTCTTCTCAGCAGCAGGGAACAATACGTTGTTGAGTATTAGGCGATATCCAGGACTGTGTGGATGCAGACTTAGGTCTGTCTCTGGGTCATTTACATAATGACGATAATCTTCAGGATCATGCCCTCCATAGAATGTCCAAGTGCCTTCGCCATAGCTTCCGTGAATGTAGCGGGCTTCGGCCACTGGTTTGGTTTCCCCTAAGATGAGGACAGAGCTTTTGATATTTTTGGTACGAAAGGCTGTTGTTTGCCCCATGAAGCCTTTGACCGTACGCGTATGATTTTGGGTCAACATTGTGGGAATAGGATCCCACTTCGCTGAGAAATCAAAAAGCGTGAAATAATCTTGCTTTGCATCAAGCTTACGTGTCAAGGTAGGATCGATGGTCGAAAACTCATACTCCATTGGATTTTTCATGAGCTTAAAATCCTTGAAGGCGAAAGTGTTGTCGAAATTCAACTTTGCATCAGCATCAGGGTCTGAGCCGTCGCCATCATAAATTTCAGCACAGATGTCTAACCCGTCAGCCGCCAGTGCAATGTCATAGGTATCCGTGGCCGAACACATAGCAAACATGAATCCTCCGCCCCCCACAAACTCGCGTACAGCTTTTACTACGCCTAGCTTTAGTTGACTTACCTTATTGAAGCCCTCCTTTGCAGCGAGCGCTTCCATTTGTTTCACGTTTTCGCGATACCAAGGCTGCGTATGAAAGTTTCTATAGAAGCGACCATACTGTCCAGTGAAATCTTCGTGGTGCAGGTGCAACCAATCATAGAGTGCTAAATCTCCAGCGAGTACTTCTGAATCGTACACCGTTTCGTACGGAATTTCAGCATAGGTCAAGACGAGCGTCACAGCATCGTCCCAAGGCTGGATTCGCTCTCCTTTAGCGTTAAACTGAGGTGTATACACAGCCACTTTCGGAGCAACATCAAGCTTTATTGCATCCATGTTCTTTTCTGGATTCGCAATTTCAGTCAGAATGCCGTTAAACTGTGCGTCAGAGATGACCTCAAACTTTACATTTCTAGTCTTGCATTCTTTCTCGAAAGCCGCGTTTTGCCGAAAGGCGAAAGACCCTCCTCGATAATTAAGAAGCCAATAGGTTTCGACCTTCTTATCAAGTACCCAGAAAGTGACTCCATATGCTTTTAGGTGATCACTTTGGCGATCATCCATAGGCAAAAGCATGTACGCAGCTTGCATTGATTGCGCTGCGAAAAGCAAGGAAATAACGAGAAATAGTACACGCATGCTTTTATAACGATAAAAGAGGCAAATAAGATATACTGAACAGCATTAAGCGTCGAGTGCCAACATCTCTGCTACCCCAAGTACTCCGGTTTGCGGAATAACGACCCAACTCGGTCGGCTTGAACGTTCGTAGGCCAACTCATACATGGCCTTATCCGCCAAGTAAAACGCAAGCATTTTTTCACGTGCTTCTTTTTCTGCGGGTAAAAAAGAGGCATTGCCCAACTCATCATGGTAAGCTGTTAAGAAGAGCCTGCTTGCAACCTTATACCAAGTTTTTGCCGCTGCCATTGCCCATTCCGCACCATCGGCTTCTTGCAACGCATACGCATAAGGTGCATAATGTAAACTCCTCACCATGCCTGCGACATCTTTGTAAGCCGGATGCCGCTGTCGACGGTATGCGAGGGTATAAAGCGGTTCACCTTCAAAATCGATAATAACTACATCATCACCCTCGATCAATACTTGCCCGAGGTGATAGTCCCCATGAACCCGAATTTTCCCTTCTTCGACTTCTGGAAATACGCTTACCTCTAGCCATGAAGCGATGGCAAGTTGTGCATTTGCAACCTCTGTTTTGGCGTAAGCTGATTCTTTTTGAATTCTTTCAATCAAACCTGACTTAGCGGCTGTCCAATCTGACTGCTCCAATCGTTGAGCTAGAAGTCCTTGCTCTTTCGCATCGCCAAAGTGCTTGTGCATCTGCGCTGTTCGCTGACCCAATTTCAATATCCTCGAAAGCGATACTTCTCCAATTGCAGCTCTCAGTTCGGCAGGTATCTCTTCAAGTGATAGGCGTTGTGATAGATTTCCTGAAACAGCAATATTCCCGATCGTTTCAGATTCTTTATATCGGACTGCGTAGCCGGCAACATCA
>CALDTK010000173.1 GCA_937924035.1 uncultured Saprospiraceae bacterium
GCTTGCACCCACAGAGAACGTACGTCCTGGGCGGAAGCTTTGGAAGACGTAATCAACGTCCTTGTATGACTGCGTAAAGCGGCGCTCACTATCAAGGATATTGGTGACACGAGCATTCAACTTAAGCTTTTCACCAACGGGTACACTCACCTTAGCATTAAGACTATTGAAAGGCTGCTCAAACACGTTTGGTGTTCCTCCACGACTCACGAGTGAAAGACGCTCTCCTTGAACGTTGTAGGTCAAGTTTCCAGTTAGTCCTTTATCGTTGCGGTAGTTTAGGAATGCGTTGACGATGTATGGTGACTGACCGAACATTGGACGCGTATCGTCTGCCTCAGGGTTGAGGTCTCGAATCGTTTGTAGCTCAGTTTCTGGAATATCAACTTGACTAAGTACATAAGTAAGGTTAGCCCCTGCGCTCAAGCCGTCAACTAGCTTATCAAGCTTCTTGTTGAATTCGAACTCTGCACCATATAGATCAGCTGTCGGAACGTTGCGGTACTGTAACTCGAGGTTGATTGCCTCAGGGTTGATTGTCAGTTCGATAGGGTTGTTAAAACGCTTGTAGAAGCCGCCTACGCTGAACATGTCACCAGACTGCGAATACTTCTCAAAGCGTAGGTCAATGTTGTCTACTTGTGTGCGCTGAAGGCCTGTCTCTCCAAGAACGAATGCGTTAAGCACCTCGTCATAGATAGATACTGGAGCAACCTCACGGAAGCTTGGGCGTGCTAGTGTACGGCTGTAGCCGAAACGAAGGTTAGTGTATTCGTCTTCTGTAGTGTAAACCATCGAGGCGCTTGGCAGCACATCGATGCCTTCGATCAATCGTGTATTGTTGAGGTTGTTACGTGCGCGCAGACTTGTGAAATCAAGCGTGGTAGTTTCAGCACGAACTCCAAATACAGATTTGATTCGATTGTTAATTGGAAGCTCGGTCATTACGTATGCGTGTCCAATTCCCATTCGCGAATCATATTGATTACCCTCTTGCGTGAAGTCTGCGATAAATACGCCTTGATTTGGATCATTCCCTGAATCTCCTCCAATGACGTTTCCATCGTTAACGAAATTGGTGAAGTCTTCTACGTTTCCTTCATTCTCATTTTGGTAACGAAGTGTTGTTTCTCTAAACGTTCGATCTTTGAGAAGGTAACCACCACCAAACTTCAACTTGCTTTCAAGGTCATTCCATTGAGCAAAGCCACGAGATACATTAAAGTGCCCATCGAGGTTGGTTTCTTGCATGCTTCGAGAAAAGCGGGTAGGTAGAATGTCCTCAGCAGCTTCTATAAACTGATCAACTTTGTCGCCATTTGCATCAATGTCATAAAAGTTATTGATGAAGCGAAGATCTGGTTGATCCATTTCGCTAAGGGTTCCAGCTAAGATGTAATCAAGCTTCCAAGCGTCATTGTCTGCGCTTGTCGCGTGTTCACCTCTGAATTGAATCGTACTAAGTGCTCGCTCGGTATATCCAAGCGTTCGTGCTTCATAGAATGCTCCCGCAGCGTCAGGAATACGGCCATTCGTTTGGAAACGAGTAACCTGCTGCCCATTTCGATTGTGCATCAAATTGAGCCCAATCTTATTAAGCTTATTAAGTTTCATAGAAGCACTTGCAAGTGCTCCAAGGGTTACTTCATCTGTGAAGCTTGCATCGTCTACGTTGCGTTGAAGGTTAAGGGTAGGGGCATCAAGCTGGGTCAACTTGTAACGTGCCTGTGTTCCACCTGTGTAACCACTGGCATTTCTGTTGTATGTGAAACCGCCAATGAATCCTAGTGGCTTCCCACCAAGCTTTTTCTGGTTACCAATGCTCAATGCTAAGCTTTGATTAGGAGCTGCGGTTGTAGATTCAGGAACTAGCTTATTACTCAAAGAAAGTGTTGCATCACTAAGTGCTGCAATACGTGTTTGGTCGATGAGAATATCGGTTTGGCTAGGAAGATTCGCTACGTCGATTGGTAAGGCACGGTCACTTGCCCCCATTGCTAAAGCCGCTCCAGATGGAGCTTCATGTGAAAGGTAAGCGTCACCAAAATGTGCATTAGTGTTAGCTCCAACGCTTGCACTCGCTCGGATCGTTAGTTCTTCTGGAAAGTCTTTGGTTGTAATATCTACCAAGCCACCAGTGAAATCTCCAGGAAGATTTGGAGTAAAATTCTTGTAGATAACAATGTTGTCAATAAGGTTGGTTGGGAAGAGATCCATTTGAACCGTATTCTTGTTCGGATCTAGGCCTGGGATGCTTGCACCGTTGAGCGTAGATTTTGAGTAACGGTCAGATAGGCCTCGAACGTAGACATATTTGCCACCTTCGACGCTGACACCTGTAACACGTCCAACAGCACTCGCTGCATCGCTGTCTCCGCGCTGAGAAAATGCTTGACTAGAGATCGCATTAACGGTGTTGAGCGATTTGCGCTCAATCGTTTGCATTGCGCGGTCATTGTTGCGAGTCATACGACCTACCACAACAACATCAGCAAGAGCGACGCCTTCCTCAGCTAATAAAATCTCACCAAGTGCTTGGGTTGTTCCATCGAGAGAAACGGGTAAGCGTTCAGTATTGTAAGAAATGTAAGAGATGACGATGGTGTCATTTCCACTTCGCTCAGTTGTAAGTTCGAAAGATCCGTCGATGTCAGTCGACGTACCTGCAGAAACATCCGTTGAGAAGTAGACGTTTGCTCCGATCACTTCGAAACCTGTTTCGTCGATGACCTTACCGCGAACGATGGTTTGTGCTTGTGCAACAGAGCAACCGAGTAGGATTGCAGCAAGAAGTAGTAAGCTGTTTTTCATGAGGTTTTTTTTGTCTGTCTGATTTGTCTGTCTAAGGCCAGTTTTTATAGCCCTCTCGTTTGGGTTAATTATGACCTTTGGTTTAATCTAGAGCTAGTAAAAGCTTGGATTAAGAAATTTAGAATTCTTGTGAAAGGCGTGTCCAACCAGCAATCCAAGTTGGACCGGTTGAAGGGTTTACACATCCTTTGTAGTTAACTGGGGAAAAAAATGATCCTTGAGGTGTTGCTAATCCAGAAGTAGCTACGCCGCCTGTCATTGGTGTTACACCATCGGCTCCGAACATTGGATCTGATACCGTTGTATTGCCTGCATTAGCGAAGTAGAGGTCAGCCGCATCTTGATCAGCTTGAGGTACGGTCAGGTCATCGTTACCTGCCTGTATGACGAATGCACTACCACCGATATTCGTGAGGATGTTTGCTTCAAAGGTGAGGTCACCATCTACTAGTCTGTTATGACTGTCTTCAACACTTGCATCACCGAGCCACTCAATATCAACACCTTTACTGTAGCCAGTGAAAATGCTATTTAGATAATTGCCGCCTGCATTGTCTCGGAAGGTTAATGCGCGCTTTCCAGCCTCGACACCAAGTCCGAAGTAAGATGCATTAACGATTGTTGGTGTAGCATACGGTATAGCTGTCTCAGGATCAGTACCTCCATCATGCTCGCCTCCACGATCAGCAGATTCTACTTGATAAACCAACCAGAATTGGTTCATGCCTCTCCAGCCTTCATCATAATCCATTGCATCATCCTGGTTGTAACCAGAAACGAGATACTTCGTGTTGACTGTTCCTCCAAACCACTCAAAGCCATCATCCTGATTACCGAAGACTTCTACATACTCGATTGTGGTGCCGCTACCAACACCTCCAAAGGTTACTCCGTTGATCTCGTTTCCGGCACCGATGTCTTTTCCACCATGACGTACAGATACATAGCGCAATGTGCCTGAATCGTCAGCATCATTGTTTCCGCCATACAAGCCTCGAGTTTCACTGGTTGGAATCCCTTCAATGGCAGACTCTCCAGGTGAACTGTTTAATGTCGCATCACCGAGAATGATTAACCCTCCCCAGAGCCCAGAACTAGAACCTGGTAAACCACCTTGAGTTACGATTCCACTTGCAGATGAATAAGTTTGATCGGCTACCGAAGTAAAAATGATCGGATTATCAGGTTCTCCCTCTGCTTCAATCTTTCCTCCTCTAGCAACAACCAAAGCACTTGCGTCTTCACCAATCCCTGCTGCTCCTTTTATGACGGTGCCTGGTTCGATTGTTAGCGTTTGCCCTTCATTTACAAAAACAAAAGCATCTAAGACATAGGTGGTATCACTACGAAGTGTTGTTGTGCCTATACCATCACCGTTATCTGTAATCGTGACAACATGTACAGTATGCTCTTCACCTTTATCATCTGTGAAGTCGATTGATGTCCGCTCAAATTCTGTTGCTGTATTCCTTGGAATACTATCTCCTTCACAAGCAGTTAAGCTTGCTAGTAAAGAAACTAGAATTAGTAAAGTGAAAAAACGCATTGTAGATTATTTGTTTACACCACGAGAGTAGTATCTCCGTTTTGCACTGCAAATAAATTCCGAGGGTGTCACCACAGTTTTTCTCGAAAGTTAAGTTTATGTAAACCGCCAAAAGAGCACTTTAAAGTTTTACCTAAAACACTGTAATACAGTAGTTTGTAGTCTTAGTGTTATTGATACACTAAGCAATTCTTAACCTTCGCTTTACATTGGGGGGATTCAATCATAATTCTGTTGATCGAAATGCTGCATTTTGTCTACCTGAATTACCGTAGAAATTGGTTTTGAACGCCTAACTTTTGTTCATCAACAGCTAGATTCTTAGGTTCCTTACACAGGATGTGGATTCCTTTCCTACTTTTTAGTGTAGTCTACTCAAGTTTTAGCGAAAGCCTACAAAAAGCCACCTTACCTTTATGCCCCGTAACCAACAGTTGCGGCAATGACCAAATACATCTTCGTCACCGGTGGGGTGACTTCCTCTCTCGGTAAAGGCATTATTGCCGCTT
>CALDTK010000174.1 GCA_937924035.1 uncultured Saprospiraceae bacterium
AGTCGAAGCAAACCAAACACCAGTCCTAAGCGCTGCACTTGATCAACGAAAAGCGACCAGAGAAAAACCGTCTCGCACTGGCACGTTGATCTCTGCTATGCGCAACCAGTTCGGTGGACATAAGACTATTAACAAAAAATAACGTGCAGTTAGTCACAACAGACACTCCAGCCAAGCTGGCGGGGGAGCACATCAATAGAGCAGTAGAGGAGCACGATGGGGATGTGCTGTGTGTACTCTCAGGTGGATCAGCGCTCGATATAGTGGAGCACATTCGCGAAGTAGAGAAATCTGAATGTCGCACAATATTCATCATGGGAGATGAACGGGGGAGTAGGGATGCCAAAATCAACAATTCATTACAATTGCAAAACCGCTACCCGGACCACTACGTTACAAAGAATTTTATTTTGACCGTTCCGGAAGCTAGTGAAAATTTGGAAACTTTTTCTGATCGTTTTTCTGCAATTTTGACTAAAACTATTTCAAAGTTAAAAAATCCAAAAATTATACAGGTATTAGGAGTAGGCTCAGATGGCCACACAGCCGGTATTTTTCCACTACCCAAAGAGACCTTCGACCGAGTGTACGAAAATCAGGATGTACAGGTCGTACCAGTACACCTAAAAGAGCTTACAATCGATTCTAGAGCCTCAGTGACACCTAACTGGATACGTGACTCAGTTGATGAAGTGATCGCGTATATAGCAGGAGAAGGTAAAAAGATGATCCTAGAGTCGCTTATAAACGAATCAAAAGAAATCCAGAAACGGCCATCGGAGCTGATCAAACAACATCCTCGTAGTACGCTGTACACAGACCAGGATATACACGCCGCAAATTGACGTTGCACAAACCAACGGTTACACAAAAGTTATCTTTGACAACATTCAATCCAAGCTTCGCCTGTATATGAATGTCGCAAAAGATATATTGTGCGACATAAGGGAATAGAGCCAGCTATGGCTTAGCTTGCTACCACCCCACCACTGTAAATCCAGATTCACTGAGATTCTAAGTTTCCAGTTAAGAGTTCAGTTACACTATTCCCTTCGCTCAACTTACCTAATAGTTCTGGGTGGTCAGTCAGATACAATTTAATTTTTTCAGGAATAATCTCGGTTTGAGCAAAAAAGGTAACTCCCCCGCCTACGACCTCCCTTAAACCGGCAGCTAGTAAACTGTAGTGGGTGCACCCGAGAATAATTCCATCATACTGCTTACTTTGTGCAGCGTGAGACTTTAGCAAGCTCCGGACTTCATCAAGAGCAGCTTCTACATCCCCACTTTCAATAAGAGGTACTAGCTTGCTCATGGCCACAGCTTGAATCGTTAGATTGTTATCATTCCTCTTCCCCAGCTCCACGTGATACTTTCCAGAACTAACTGTACGACTGGTTGCAAGCAGCAGAACATTTGTACTTTTACTTTCCAGTACAGCCTCTACCGTTGGAATTATGACGCCTAATATTCTCCTTTCCGGGAAAGCAGTCGGGAGATACTGGTCCTGCAGACGACGTAAAGTTTCAGCAGATGCAGTGTTACAGGCCAGCATGACAAGCACGCAGTCCTCATTGGTAAAGAGGTGCTCTACCCCAATCTTAGTCAGTCTGTAAATTTCTTCCTCGTCTTTTTCTCCATAAGGAAGATGTGCCGTGTCGCCATAGTAAGCATAGTCGTACTGCGGCAATAGTTCACGCACAGCGTCGAGCACTAACTTCCCTCCCAAACCAGAATCAAAAATGCCAATTTTCACACTACTGCTCTATCACAATAAACTCCCCTTCTTCGAGTGCGTGAACAGGCAGAGTTGTATCGCCGTATGCATCAAGCTCTGCTTTGGCGACGTCCCAATCAATTGGTCCCCGCGGGTCATCAGAGCCATATAATGAACGAAAATGCACACCAACTTTCATGGGTACAATTCCCAAGCCATCTATCATCTGACGTGAATCGCAACTCCACCCGTGAGTTGCCATCATAATAGTACTAGCAGAAGTAAAACCTATAGATTTACCCGCAAACAAATCTGTCAGTTTATGCTTACCAAAAACCTCAATCAAGGGTTCAACTGATCCGCCATGTATATAAACAACATCAGCCTTTTCTAATTGTTCTTCATAGTCATCGAGAGTTGCACACACGTGAGTAAAATTTAGTTTTGTGGGAAGAATAGATTCATATCTATCAACATACTCCTCAAAGCGCTTCTCCACTGGATCAGGTAGAGTCGCGAAGAAGCACCAAAGAAAGTCCACTGGTCCGGTCTGCCCTTCTAAGAGTTCGTTGAAGTAAGCTTTGGCCTTATCAGGCATGCGCTTAATACCTCCTGATTGCAATACATACTTTGTCATACTTCCATCCTACCCTTTCTGAGCCTTATAAACCATATTCAACGCCAATGACGCAGCTACGGCGATCATAAAGGTCCAGCCTAATGGGATGACTAACGTTAGCAGAGCAACTGCCATCAGAGATGCTGCTCGCCCCAGGTGGTTGGCCATTTCACGCAATACGGTGTATTCGTCTACCAAACTCCCCTGCCCGGCGGACATGTCGTACATGATGGCTGTGAAGGGTGTCTGTGTGAATATTTTAACGACGTTG
>CALDTK010000175.1 GCA_937924035.1 uncultured Saprospiraceae bacterium
CTCTCGTAGTGAACATCCAATGACTATTGTGGAACCTGCGGAGCTTCCTGAAAAGCATGAAAGTCGTCAGATTCCGTTGGTAACTGCCTTTAGTGCTGTTGCGACAGGAACGATGTTCGCACTTGGACTTTTCCTTATCACCTTGCTCGACAACAAGCTTCGTTCGCCAGACCAGCTTCGTACACTATTCAAAAAGGACGCGCTTTCTACACTCACTCGAATCAATACCAAGAAGTTTTCGCTCCTTCGTTTGTTCGGCAATGAAGCACTACCCAAAGCTCCTCAAAGATGGATTGAAGGAATTCGATCGCTTCGTTATAGTGTGGAGCAATCTGGAAAGAAAATCATTCAAGTTACTAGTCTCGATGCACAGGCAGGTAAGTCTTCTGTAGTCGCTGGACTAGCAAAGAGTTTCGCTCGTGCAAATGAACGAGTATTGGTACTTGACTTGAACTTCAAGAACAATACACTCAGCGCTTACAGCAACATTGACGCACATGCTCACCCGTTTGAGCTCAATTACGATCCTTCAAAAATGCCAAAGGCAAATGCATGGTTCGAACTCGACGGAATGGATATCGTTGGTAATATGGGCGGATTCCGCTCATTGGCCGAAGTGCTCGCAACGAGTGACTTCCACAGCAAGCTAGCGTTGCTCGTTGAGGAGTATGATCACATTATCATCGAGAGTGCAGCACTTAACCTTTATGCGGATTCGCGTGAACTCGCAGCTTATGCAGATACGATCCTTTGCGTCCTTGATGCAGACAGTAAAGTAGATGCAGCTGGACGTGAGAGTATGGCTTGGCTAGAAGCTCAAGGGTCTCGCTTCGCAGGATATGTACTCAATCGTGTAGAGCTCAAGATGCTCAAGTAACAACGTGACAGAACCCATCGACACCCCTCAAGTTATGGTCGACGCCCCGTCGAATACAACTACTCGAAAGAGTAAGCGTGAGCTACTCATGAGTGGTATGTATTCCATGGGTGATCGCGTTGCTGCGTTAATCTTTGGATTCGGAACGCTTTGGATGCTTACGCGTCTTACATCGCAAGCAAATTTTGGCGTCTGGGTATTTTTTACTGGTTTAGTTGCTACAGTCGAAGTTGCTCGAACAGGTCTTTTACAAAATGCACTCATTCGTTACTTAACAACGACGGATGAAAAAGAGCATGGTGCTATCCATGGTGGAGCGTGGCTGCTGAATGGCTCAATAGCTTTTCTTGGAGCCTTGTTCCTTTGGTTTGGAGGTGACTACCTCGAACCTTGGTTCAATTTCCCTGGACTTGGCTCATTGACCAAGATCTATGCGCTGACCTTCTTTGCGATGACGCCACTTTGGCAATTCAACTACATACAGCAGGCGCACCTAGAATTTCGAGGAGCATTTTGGGCAACGATACTTCGCTACAGCACGATGTTTTTGCTCACGTTGAGCATGTTCATAGCCTTTATTCAAGTTGACGGAAATTCACTTCAAATTCTCGAATATCTGGCCTGGGGCCAACTAGTTGCCGCATCGCTGGGAGCTTTCATTTCATATTACTACGCCAAAAAGTACATTCCAAAGAATATCATCTTAGATATCTCTTGGACATTAAAACTTATAGGTTTCGGAATATTTGTGTTTGGAACGAATCTGAGTTCGATGCTTTACAAGCAAGTCGATACGGCTATGCTTGGTGCTTTGCTATTAGGCCCTGTGCCTGCGGCAATTTATGGTTTAGCTATACGCATCACCAACTTCGTGGACGTCCCAACTCTAGCAGTAGCGAGTATCGTCTTCCCAGAGAGCTCAAGAGTTTCCGCGGAAGGCCCAGAGGCACAAGCTCGCATGTATGAGAAGGCAACTTCTGCAATTCTAGCCTTTGTACTTCCTGCCCTTTTAATCGTAGGACTTCTGCCAGGCTTCATCGTAGAAATTGTTGGAGGAGCTAAATACAGCGAAGCAATTCCCGTCCTTCAATTAACGGTATTGTTCAGCCTATTTATTCCTTTTGCAAATCAATTTGGAACTTTACTAGATGCTTCAGGAAAACCACATTTAAATTTTGGCTTCACTGTCTCAGGTATGCTTTTGAATGTTGCGTTTAACTACTACTTTATAAGCAACATGGGCATTATTGGTGCTCCCCTAGGAACATTGAGCACCTATGTTGTAATGTTCGTCGCTATGCAAATTTTGCTCTACAAAATGTATGGTGTCCGATTAATGAATGTTCTGAAAGCATTGCCAAAAACATACGCAATGATTTGGGACTTCGGGCTACACAAAATTGGATTGCGCGCATGAGTTTGCAGAAGCGCATACCAGAAGTTGTCCTCTACAGTTTCTTTCCGTGGAGGCATGAATACCCGAGCACGGCGCACGGTTTAGCAAGAGCACTTGCTAAGCACACAAGGGTTTGGTATGTCAGTAAACCGCCCACGCTAAAAGACGCCCTCAGAAAGCGCAAAGAAATTCGCACTTGGCGCACGGCAAGAGTAACACCTGTTGAAGGCCATACTTGTGATGGAACTGCAGGGGCTAGCTTGTTTGAAGTTGACCTCCCTCCTACCCTTCCAATAAATGGATTGTCGCCAGGCAAATTTTATGAAAAACTAAGAAGCCAGGTAGATAACAAGCTGAATAACGCGCTCTCAGAGGCACTTCAAGCTGCTGATGTCGAAGACTTCTTATGGATCAATCTCTACGCGCCTACGCAGTTTATTGACCTTAATCTGCACCGTAAACCTGTTGCACGATATTACTACTCTGTAGATGCTATTGGACAGGCTGCTTACACGGGCAAGCATGGTGTGGAGGCTGAGAAAGTGCAACTTCGCTATAGTGATGCTGGCTTTGCTACGAGTACGCAATTGTCGCACACACTTTCTGCTTTCGCCAAAACACCGCACGTACTTCCGAACGCCATGGCTACGGAGCACTACGTTGATCGTGTGAAGGAAGCTGAACCATCTGATCTTTCAAGCATCCCTCATCCTAGACTAGGCTATGTAGGGAATCTAGACAGTGATCGAATTGATTTTGAAGCATTGCTGGTTTTGGCGAAAGCCCGACCAGACATACATCAAGTCTACATCGGACCATGGAATGCGGGGGACGAGATGAAGTCAAAATTTGCTGAGTGTTCGAATATCCACTTGCTAGGTCGAAAAGATCAAGCTGCATGTGCAGCCTACCTTGAGCATATGGACGCCGGTATGATCCCCTTTCGGATCACAGCGCTTACCGCGGCCATCTACCCTTTAAAAATCAACGAATACTTAGCCTTAGGATTACCCGTTATCTCCACCCGTTTTAGTCTGGATATCGAATCGTTTGAAGCATACATAACCCTTGCTGATTCCAACGAATGGAGTCAACAAATGGACAATGTTTTGAACGCCAATACCATTGAGGAAGTGAATCGAAGAAAAGAAATTGCATCACATAATACGTGGGATGCACGAGCGGCCAAGTTTTTGCAAATCATTGGTTTAACAGAAGTGCATTCAAAAGCCAAGGAAGCATGTTAAATGAAGACCGACAACGAAAACTCGACCTATTGCTGCAAATCGCATCGATAGGATTGGTAGCGGCAATTCTATTTGGTTTCTTCCTAAAAGTGCTCTTCATTTAATATGAGTATGCTCACTCAAAATAGCGATTTTGGTTTCGAGATGCACACGATCAAACGTGTGTTGGGACCACTAGCATTGCTGCTCATGGCGGCGTGCCTCGGCGCTGGGGTAGGCTTGTTAGAGTGGCGTTTGGCTATCTTGGTTTTGGTTGCTTTGATCGGTCTTCCAGTCCTCGCATTTGGCTTTGTACGCTTAGACTATGGCATCATCTTGATGCTCACAATTGGCTTTTTCATTGAGTTTTTCAGGAAGTACTCTGAAGCTCCACTTGGCGTAGCCCTCGATGGTTTGCTGGTTATTTTTGCTGTAAGCATGCTTGCTGGGCTAGCAAAATCCAAAGATTTCTCCATGTTCAAGCACCCAGTGAGCTACATGGTTTTATTGTGGATGTACTACTGCATCTTCGAATTTTTCAACCCGTGGACGGTAAGTCGAATGGCTTGGCTATTCACGGTACGTTCGCTGGCTGGACTTCTTTTCCTTTACTTCATCGCTGTATATGCGCTTGATTCTGTAGAGAAGATCAAGCGTGTCATAAAAGTCATTCTCGCGCTTGGAGTTGTTGCCGCGGCTTACGGACTCAATCAAGAGTTTAATGGGTTCTCACAAGCGGAGTTAGCCTGGCTGTATGCCGACGAAAAACGCTTTCAATTGATCTTCCAATGGTCAAGAATGCGTGTCTTCAGCCTCTTTGCAGAGCCTACTACCTGTGGTATTGTAATGGGCTATTTGGCCGCCATGTGCACGGTTCTAATATTCGGACCTTATAAAATATGGCAGAAAGCCCTGCTCGGTATTGGGATGATTTCAATGTTGGCAGTAATGGGCTATGCGGGATCACGAACTCCCATTGCCATGTTCCCGGCAAGTCTTGCATTTTTTGTGCTGCTCTATCCCAAGAAGCACATCCTTGTCATCTCAATGGTGTTCTTCACTTTCGGAAGTTTGGCAATGATGAAATCGACAGGTAACCCTGTCTTGCACAGAATTCAGTCTGCGTTCAAACCTGGTGCCGATGCATCTATGCAGGTTCGCTTTGACAATCAAAAGATGGTGCAGCCTTTTATTCGGAAGATGCCAATTGGTTCAGGTCTTGGAACGACCGGAGACTGGGGGCGAAGATTCGCACCAGGTTTTTGGTTGGCCAACTTTGCTCATGACTCGGGGCTTGTTCGTATCGCAGTTGAAGCAGGGTGGATAGGCCTGATAATCTATATCGTTTTCTTGTTCACCATTATGGTCACGGGTATTCGACAGTTTTTCAGGGTTAAAGATCCCGTCATTAAAAACTTAACGCTTGCCATTGTAGTGGTGATGTTCTGCCTTATGGTAGCGAGTTACCCGCAAGAGGCAATCCCGATGCTTCCGACAAGCTTGGTTTTTTACCTATTGCTTGCATGTATGGTGAGACTAGGTAAGCTTGATGAGCAACAACAAGAAGCCGAATCGGCTTTGCCAGAGGAAACACCTACCCATGAACTGGCGTAAGCCTATGTAACAAGTACATAACCTAAACTTTGTATTGCCTTTGACCAGGCTAAAAGTTGATCTTTGTAAATTCCTATGAGACTACATTTCTACATACTTCTGCTTTCTAGTGCACTCTTGTGCACTAATGCTTTGGCGCAGTCTACGATCGACTACGATGATATTGTCGCTCCTGCAGATTCGAAGACTAAAACCTTCGAAGATTACCTCGTTCAACTTGCTTGGAACAACAACGCCAGCACGCAAATACTCGATGCAAATGTTGAGATTGCAGAGCTTGAGAAGAAAGCTGCAAAGCGTTCTTGGATGGACCAGATCAATGCAAACGTGAATTTCAATTCAATCAGAGACACGGTTGGCTTTGTTGGTGAACAATTTTTAAGCCCTGGGTTTAACTACGGTCTTTCAGTAAACGCTGGTGGTCTACTCAATAATAAACTACGCGTTAGGCTAGCGGATCAGATGAAAATGATCGCAGAGGCGGAGCAGAACCAAGAAAAGCTTCAATTCCGCGCACTTGTTTTAGATCGCCTAGAGCAATTTGATAATGCTAAAGAACTTCTTTCGATCCGTCGTAACGCGGAAATAGATGCCGAAACAAATTATACACTTGTCCAAAGTCTATATGATCAAGGAAAAGCACAATTCGAAGATTTAGCTCAAGCGAGTGAAGTATACTTCCGAGCTGTTGAGGCAACATCGTTAGCGAAGTCACGTGTAGTTCGCACGCGCCTTGGTCTTGAAGAAATGACTGGCGTACCGTATGAAACACTTGAGGAAACGCGTACCAAGATGAGCGTCATGCGCAGATAGAAAACCTGCAGTGCTGAGAACCTAGTTTACTGGTTAGGTCAAAGGCGCTAAGTCCTCGAGGACTTAGCGCCTTTTTTGCTTCACTGGTACTAAGCCCAAAAAAAAATTAGATGTCTGTAGAAAGGATGCGGTCAAAGACTTAAGCGTTGAGGTGAAGCTTCCACTGCTTTTTACGCTTCTCACTTTTGTCATGAGGCATACGCACAAGCATAACTAAGGAGCGGCCTTGAATAGGTAAGATGTGTTGAGCAGGGAATAACGTGCCTTCATCAACAGATCCTTCAGCAGTATTTACAACTTCTGACCAATCTGTCGCCTCTACCTCGCCTGGTAGCGTGTAATTGACCTCTTCCCAGTAACTATTCACGATTAGAAGGAATATGTCATCTCTAATGCGCAAACCTCGCTCATCATATTCATCCATTGCTTCACCATTGAGAAGCATTCCAATACTTCGAGCAGAACCATTGTTCCACTCATCATCAGTCATTTCCTTACCATCTGCAGTAAGCCAAATGATGTCCGAGACATTTTCTCCTTTAATCGGTCTACCTGTGAAAAAACGACGTCTGCGTAAGATTGGATTATCCGCTCTCAATCTAATGAGATCACGCACAAACAAGTGCAGCTCACTTTGCTCTTCGGTCCAATCCCAGTCAAAGTAGCTAATCGGGTTGTCTTGGCAGTATGCGTTGTTATTGCCTAGTTGCGTACGTCCATACTCATCGCCCATGCTCAGCATCGGCACTCCTTGACTCAGTAGTAACGTTGCAAGAAAGTTCCGCTGTTGCTTTGCGCGCAAGGCATTAATGTTCGGTGCGTCCGTTGGTCCTTCAAAGCCTGAATTCCAGCTTTCGTTATGGTTGTCACCATCGCGATTGTCTTCGCCGTTAGCTAGATTGTACTTATCGTTGTAGGTAACGAGATCTCGCAAAGTGAATCCATCGTGACTCGTTACGAAATTGATTGAAGCCGTAGGACTACGACCATTGTGTTGGTACAAGTCACTTGAACCCGTAAGTCGATAAGCGAGTTCCGGAATTTTCGCTTCGTCACCTTTCCAGAAGGAACGAACTCCGTCACGATACTTGCCATTCCACTCGGCCCACATGACTGGGAAGTTACCAACTTGGTATCCTCCAGGTCCTACATCCCAAGGTTCTGCAATGAGCTTCACCTGAGAAATGATTGGATCTTGGTGGATCGTATCCAAAAACGTACTCAATTTGCCTACTTCGAAGAGGCCGCGTGCCAGCGCCGAAGCAAGATCAAATCGAAATCCATCGACTTTCATTTCAATTACCCAATAGCGCAATGAATCCATGACCATTTTCAGTACGAAAGGCTCAACCATGTTGAGGGTGTTTCCAGTACCAGTATAATCAGTGAAATACAATGGATTATCCTTCTCAAGTCGATAATAACTGCTATTGTCAGCCCCTTTGAAGTTAAGCGTCGGACCTAAGTGGTTTCCTTCCGCTGTATGGTTATACACAACATCCAAGATGACTTCTAAGCCTGCTTCGTGCAGGGCTTTTACCATGTCCTTAAACTCTCTAACCTGTTCGCCTTTGGTTTTGGCGTAAGCATACTCATTGTGAGGAGCAAAAAAGGTCAGGGTATTATACCCCCAATAGTTTCGTAATCCGAGATCTGTAAGTCGATGATCCTGAATGAATTGATGGACAGGCATAAGCTCCACTGCAGTGACGCCTAAATCCATGAGATACTCTATACTCGCTGGGTGGGCAAGACCAGCGTACGTCCCTCTCAAATGTGGAGGAATACGCTGATTCAAAGCAGAGAAGCCCTTCACGTGCAGCTCATAGATTACGGACTTATGAATGGGTGTATTTGGATGCTGATCATCCCCCCAATCATAGCTTTCGTCAATAACAACTGACTTGTTGATGTATGCATCGTTCTTACGTCGATCCATGTAAAGGTGTGCATTCTCATGCCCTTTATCTACCTCATAGCCATACATGGAAGGATCCCATTTAATGTTCCCTTCGATCGCTTTTGCATAAGGGTCGATCAAGACTTTATTAGGATTGAATACGTGCCCGTTTTCAGGATCGTAATTCCCATATACACGATAGCCGTAAAAAGTACCAGGCTTGACGTTGGGAATGAAGATGTGCCACACGTGATCCGTCTGTTCTCTCATACTAAACCTAATGACTTCCTCCCCTGGGTTTTCAGGATGAAACAAGCAAAGGTCTACTCCATCAGCCGTGTCGCTATAGATTGCAAAATTCGTCCCTTCGTTCATGTAGAAAGAACCGAGCGGATAAGGCTCACCCGGCCAAGGGTGCGTATTCCTCCATACTTCGACTATGGCATCAGCTGCCGCAGAGAACTTTTCCATCAGGTTTTTTAATTAGCGTTTCGGTTGGTGAAGCTAATCCTCTGAGGAATACCATTCAGGCAAAATCTTATAGGATCCAGACGGCGGAGCACTTGCTTGGTAGTGCACCTTGGAAGGACCAAGTAGAACAGCGTAAGTCGCCCTCTTCTACTGACCAACTAGAAAGTCCACTATTGAGCGCCCAAGGTCTTGAACTCAGGTTGTAAATGATGATCAGACGTTTACCGTTAGTTAGTGGAAGACGAAGAGCTATTACGTCGTTGCGAAGTTCTTCAACGTCATGCGCATTCATTCCACGAACGCGTAGCGGCCAAAATTGCCGTCTCACTGCTAAGGCTTCCCTGTAAAATTTATAAATCTTCCCTTTCCTTCGATGGGTAAGCTTCGCACTCTTAAAAGTAGCAGGAGCACCAGGATCTGGCATCTCGTTATCATCTTGCATAAAGGACGCGAACGACTGTGCTCGTCCTTCTTTGGTGTCAGAAAGTAACCGCTCATCTCTATGATCTACAAAATATGGAAATGGATTCGTCTCAGCGTATTCTTCTCCCATAAAAAGCATGGGTGTAAAGGGACTCCATATGACCATTGCTGCTTGCAAAAGATATTCTTCTTCTGTTAGATGATGATTTAAACGATCACCCGCTGCCCGATTCCCAATTTGGTCATGATTCTGCCCATAAATGACGAATTGCTGCACATTCCGACCTGCTACACTTCGACCAAATTTTCTTCCTTTATGTATGCTGTATTCCCCAGTGTACACAAAAGCCGATTGCATGGCCTTGAGTAAGTTCTCCTTTGAGCCATAATCACTGAAGTAACCATTGATTTCCCCAGTAAAATAGCTTCGTAGGGAATGGTGAAAATCATCTGCCCATTGTCCATTCAATCCCAACCCATTTTCAGACAGAGGAGTAAAATATCTCGGATCGTTGCGGTCACTTTCTCCAATAAGCGTTAGCGGCCTTCGCAATTCCCGTGACCAGACCTTACACTGGTTACTGAGTTCTTCGATAATATGCGTTGCAGAAGTATCGTGTAGCTCATGAACAGCATCGAGGCGAAGCCCGTCGGCACCATAATCTACGAGCCAGGTTTTAGCGGAAGCGAGAATCAAATCCCGCACCCCATCACTACCAAATCCATCGAGATTGATCGA
>CALDTK010000176.1 GCA_937924035.1 uncultured Saprospiraceae bacterium
AAAAGACGATTGAACATGCTTGACTCTCCCAAGACCTTTTCTACCAAGAAAACAGCTCCGTTCTCATTCATTTGATCGAAGATGCTTTTGACCAAACGCTCGCGGTAGAGTGGGCGCACAAACTGCAACGTTAGGCACAAGACCACAAGTGAAGCATCGCTCATGTCAACCCCTTTGTCCAAATCACCGTACCGAAGTTCAATATCGCGTGTGACACCAGCTTCCTTGAGGTTCACAGCACACTGGTCTAGCATTGCCTGACTGTTGTCTATACCCACAAACTTGACGCTTTGTGGCAATACGCGATCGAGATTGAGAAAAGTCGTTCCAGTACTGCAACCAAGGTCGTAAACAACGCCTCCTTCCGGCACGATGTCTCGAGCCAACTCAGTCATCATGCGCTGGCTTTCGATATAGAACGGTACCGAACGAGTAACCATATCATCGAATACCGAGACTACCTGAGAATTGAATTTAAAGTCCTTGGCGCCACTTTTATTGGTGGTGAAAACTTCGTCTTTTCCTGACTTGGGCTGTTTTACTTCGTCTTGCATGAGGGGGGCTTTGCGGCGACGAAAGTAACGTCATCAAGGCAATCATTTTAGGAAGCCGACGAATGTCATCATTCTCCCCGTCATTTTTGCATCTGCGCGGTATGAAAATACGATATTATTTAATATATAAGTGTCTATTGAGCAATTTTCTATGTTTGAATTATGGAGGTCAGCATCTAGGAGTTGATGGTGGATAGCTTTTGGCAGATCGAGCTGAAATTTTCCTGGTTTACCTCGCTTGCACATCGTCTTGTCAAACCGCGAGGCTACTTCAGGGCCTACTTCGTAACTGTCACATTGAATAGCTGCTCCGATCCATACGAGGAGCCCAGAACGTCTACTATGGTTAGTTCCGACTAGCTGAGAAATAGTTTTGCCAGTAAGGTTGGCAGCTACACCTTTCCAACCGCAATGAATGGCAGCCACTTCGCGATAGTCAGGATCGGCCACAAGGATGGGGACGCAATCGGCTGTGAACACTCCAACGGCTAGACCTGGCTGCCTACAAATGATCGCATCTGCATGCACTTGGTGGTGTCCGCCAGAAGTAGCCTCAAATATTTCATCGCCATGAACTTGCTGGCTTGTAGCAATAGTCTCTCTCGACCAGCTGGATGCACGACCAAAGCGCTTCCAGTTTTCGTCCACAGCCAATGGATCATCCTGAACATGTGTGGCAAGGTTTAGCACGTTTTGCCGAAAGGCCACTGAAGAAGAAATTTCGCTACCAGAAAAGTCTGAAACGCCACCAACTTTCGTTGTTTGTCCCCAGTCAAGGTCAGCAATTTTGCGCTCTGGTCGGATGAACTTTAGCATGAATCAAAAATAAGAAACCCGCCTTCAAGATCGTCTTGAAGGCGGGTTTTATAGAAGTATCACTTTGGAAAAATTTCGAGAAAGCGAGAATTTATCGCATCACAGATACAGTGATTGGCGTAACCTCTTTGTTTGGAGCAGAGAGGTAGTATGTTCCTACTGGAAGACTTGAAGCATTCGCATTCCATGTGTTTCCTGCAGAAAGCTTGTACTTCATCACACCTTGTCCGAGGGTATTAAAGAGTTGAAGCTCAACGGCAGCTTTCCCACTATTGCGAACCGTAAGAATGTCCTGTACTGGATTCTGAGCGATATGGATACCAAGGCTAGACAATGGAGTATTCGCTGATGATACCATTTCAACAGTCACATCTTTGACAACGGTCTGCGTTCCACAAGGTCCTTCGACAGTAAGCGTCACTGTATAAGTCCCAGGGCTTGCGTAAACGTGCGTCGGATTTTCCATGGTGCTCGTGTTGCCATCACCAAAGTCCCAAGAGACTACTGTAGCGCTTTCGCTTGTATTCATGAAGTCTACTGAAAGAACCGTTGCTACTTCTGAAAAGTCTACTTCGAAAGCTGAGACGCTGAACTTATCGATCATAGCTTCGACGAGGTGCCCAGAAGAAGCTAAATCACTTGTGAAGAAGCTTACCGTCATGTTATCGGTTAACTCGAGCAGATCGCTTAGTTTTTCACTTTGATATTCTGTCCAGGTTGCTGTAGTCGCTGTAAAGGTGTCGATGTTGACAGTTGTAGTTCCATTAGAGATATCTACTATTAAGGCATCATCAGGTGCTCCCTGGCCACCAGCATTGAAGAAGTGGTATGAGAATTCCAGTCTTGCGCAGTCGCCAGTTGACAAGTCAAATACCGGTGAAGTGATCCTCGTAGTTCCACCATCAACATCATTGTCCCCAGCTCCTCCTCCAGTGTTTCCTGTCACAAAGGCCTCCGTTCCGAAATCGTCTGCAACATCAAAACCTAACTGGGCTGGGACTCCATTGGAAGCAGTAGCAATAGGGGCTCCGCGCTCAAAGCGCCCCGTTGACGCTGTACCATTTTCAACCCAACCAAAATCGAAGATGAAATCGTCATATACGCCTGATTCTAGTGTAATTTCTACTGTTTCTGTTGATCCAGGATCTACGACTAACGTGATACCATTTGTCAGATAGCCCCAGCGACCTGCGATAAGGTCGTACTCAAGTTGATCATTGGCTGTTTGCCCAATGAAACTGAGTGTGTGATCTGCCCCTGGGATCAAAGCCCCTGATTGATCAACGACGCGTACAGAGAGGTTTGCAAGATTGATAGCTACGAGCTCGATAGTCTGCATGTTGACCACGCCTCTAGTCATTGAAGCTGTAACGGTTTTAGACTCGTATCCGGATTTAGAAAAAGTAACGGAATAGTCACCTTCGGCATAAATGCCTGTTTCAAAGTTTCCGTCAACATCTGTGATGTCTGCTTGAGCAGGTCGATTGTCAAAATTGACGTTGACACCACTGATCACATCACGACTTACGCTGTCGATGACTGTTCCTTCGAAGTAGCAGCCTTTCTCGTACGTAGGCTCAAAGATGTAAAGACCAGAATTGATATCGCTTGCGATGAGCAAACCAGAAGGGAGGAATGGGTAAGTTCCCCAGCACCCATCAAAGCCATCACCTTCGCCGTTAAACGTGTCGTAAATTCCTACTTCAACCATGTTGTTAGGTCGACTTACGTCGGTAAGTACGACTCCATCACGATACCAGCTTGTAGCAAGAAAATCACCCAGCACATGTGTGTTGTGAGGAATAGATTCAGTCTCGAAGGTGGCGTCTGGACGAAACTTGTCTAGGAAACGAATGGTGGTTGGATCGCTTACATCATAAGCATCTACAAATGCTGAAGGGCGCTCGTCGGTTGTGAATACACTTACATCATCGTCGGTTGGCCATGCATTGTGCGTGAAGGTCGTGGTTGTTGTGATTGAACCAAATACTTGAATGTCAGAAGGGTTTGTGTAGTCATGTACAGTCAGTTCACCAGTGAAGATGTCTGAGCTGTAAAGCACATTGTTTTCTGCAAAAACATCATGCGCGTAGACGTTGCGTGATGCTCCAATGAAAGGTGGCTCTTCCGGGTCAACATTTAAGTCGAAAAAGGTAGGTCTACCGCTAAATGAGTTCCCTCCTGCAAGAACCATGTAGCCCTCGTCAGTGATATACACATTGTGCGATCTTCCGATGGTGGATGTCGTGTTGTCAATTGTTAGAGTAGGCGTAAAAAAGCTTGAGGTAATGGTATCAGGAGCTTTTTCCATATTAATCACGAGTACGCCTTCTGTACCGCGATCTGCGGTAACATAGAGATACTCATTGTGATCCTTGATATCGCGCCAAGTTGAATTAACACCTGGGATGCGGCTACGAAGAATTGGAGTGGCAGGATCTTCCAAAGAGTATATATAAGTTGCATCTGTTGAACCGATGATAGCGTACTCCGTGCCATCTCCATCGACGTAACCCCAACAGTCATTGCCATTTTCGCCTGCGGGCAATGGAGTATTGGAGATCAAATTTAAATTGTAATCGCCTTGAGCAACTACGAGCACTGAGGTCATCAGGCTGAAAAGGAGGAAAAGTGTTCTCATATTATTATTTATCCATGCTGTCTCTAGCATTGGAAACAGAAAAGAGCGTGAAAAGTCTATCTCACGCGAACCATAAAGGTACGGTTTTTCAAAAGTTACTAGTGCCTTCTGTCTATAATTGAGACAGTAAGACGACAGACACAAACCAACTTTTTTGAGTCGTTTTCGATGTCGATTTGCCACACATGCATGCTTTTGCCAATTCTCACAGGCCGGCACGTTGCATGCACTTCACCATTTCGAGCACTCCTTAAGTGACTACAATTAAGCTCAACACCGACTGCAGCTTGCTTAGAAAGGTCAATACAAAGCGTGCTAGCTACAGAGCCAATGGTTTCGGCTAACGCTGCACTTGCACCTCCATGAAGTAGGCCCATAGGTTGCTTTGTTCGTTCATCAACGGGCATACTCATTCGCAAAAAATCAGTTCCGATTTTTGTGAATCGCATGCCTAGCATTGCTCCCATTGTGTTTGGATTCAGGCCGTTCAAGCCATCAAGGGTAGCTTCTGTTTGCCAGATCGGATCACTCATTTAGTGTTCTTAAGGTGGGTTAAAATAGCTTCGACATCAGGGGATGGAAGGTGCAATCCTTCAAGTCGACGATTCCAGGTTAATTGGCGACGTGCATACTGTCGAGTGGCTTGCTTTATTTTTTCGATGGCAGACGTTCTATCGCATGCATCTTCAAAGTAAGGCCACCATTCTCTATAGCCTATGGTTTGCAACGCGTCCAAGTGGCGTTCTGGGTAAAAGCTACGTGCTTCATCTTCCAAACCAGCAGTGACCATTTCATCGACCCGTTGATTTATCCGATCGTAAAGTTCTGTTCTTTCAGGTTCTAGAATAATCCATGAAGCTTTGTATGGAAGTGGATGCCGGGGTGCATTACGTAATTCGGTGAAGGTTTTTCCACTCGTTTCGATTGCACAAAGTGCACGTTGCAATCGGTGTGCATTTTGTTGATCGACTACCTTGAAGTAAGATGGGTCTCGATCCTTAAGCTCTCGTTGCAGTTCCGATATTCCACGCTCAGCAAACTTCTTTTCGTACATTTTTCTTGTCTCGGCAGACACCTCAGGCATTTGAGGTATACCCTCCAAAAGTGCTTGCACATGGAGTCCTGATCCGCCAGCAATTACTAGTGTATCTAGTTCTTGAGTGGGGTAGGTGCCATTTAGTTTTTCTGGGCTTTCGCCAAAACTCGTCTC